>NZ_JBUYWD010000005.1:0-225844 GCF_055231015.1 Rhodococcus quanlei
TTGACCGCGATCTGCACCGCTGTCGCCCCGGACGCGGTCCGAATCTTGCGAATGTACGCCGCCACCCGACAGATCCTACCGATCGGTTAGTGTGCCAAATCCCGAACCCGCAAGCCCTCTACCAGTGTAGACATCACATCAACACTGGGAATCCGCTCCGACCTGTGCAAGTCAGGCGCCGTCCGAACCGATAGCATCGCATCCGTCGTCCGCGAGTTCTACCGTGGTTGCGCCGAACACGTGGCTGCCTTCATACGGGATCGCTGTCCAACCCTGCCCGTCGAATGTCAAGAGATAGTTGAAGCCCGCGCGAGGGGCATGGGACCGAGATGCGTGGGCAAGGCACAGGAGCCGACGAGCACGGGTGTTGCCGGTCTTGGTGATCGATCCCTGCACCCGAGACGAACCGGACGAGTATTCCGAGGGCACCAACCCGACGAACGCGCCGATACTGTTGCCGGTGAATCGAGTCCAGTCACCGATTTCCACCGCCAAACCGAACCCGATCAAGGTGGAGACCCTGCGCAGGCAGCACATCCGGTTCCGATCGGGGTGAACTTCGCTCGCTGCGGCCATTTCTTCGACCGCGGTATCGAGGCGCCGGCGGCGGGCCTGGATCATGAGCACGTGCTCGTCATCGGCGTCGAACGCCATCCGCGTCGCCCGCATCGTCAGCTGTGGTGCGGCTTCGATGCGTAACCACGGGTCGTGCGCTCCGGGTTCAGGCTCGGCCGCCGTAGTAGACGATGTCGTGCCGCAGCAGCGGTTTCGACAGGCGATGGCGCGCCCGCATCAGATCCACGCGACAGTCTTCCCGGGCCCGCACCTGAACGCCCGTCAACGCTGTACAAACCGAATCCGGTCGGGCAGGGCTCGTAAGTCACTGCCGCCGGGCCGGGGATCCAGGACCGGATGTGTTCGTAGGACGGCGTCAACCGTGTCGCGAACACCTGTCCGGCGACGGTGTCGATGGCTGCTGCCGCGACCGAACGTGCGTGCGCTTCCAGTCCAACGCTCGTACGTTCGGTAAACACCGGGGCCTCCCTCAATGGCCGGATAGGTCGGACAGGCGGGTTCGTCTGCTCGGTAACCCACGAATCTTGTGCGTGAGGCCTCGGCCCACAATGGCCGGCCCACCGTCATCGGGGGGCTGGATCATCGCCCACCCGCCCAGCACACGCCGCGACGTCAACGTGGAGCACGCGCAGCGCAGCGAGCATCAACGACCTCCACACCGGTCTACGCCGGGCGAATCGTTCCCAGAGCGAGGGGACGCTCGACGCGACGGGAGCGAACTCACGACAAATCGTGCGTCACTCCATATCGTCTAGACCCCAACAGACCAGCAGAGCTGGTCAAAATGTCTCTCGGCGGCTGGGCGTGGTGCTGATCCAAGTACGGTCGGGTGACCGAGTTTCAGTTCCTTCGTCTCCGGCCGTGGTCTCGGAGGGATGCTTCCACGACCCGAGTAGGGCTAGTGCTTCTTGTTCACGCGAGCCGTGCCGTGGCACGCACACGAACAGCTCCTGGTCCGGTGCTCCGTTGATCGTGAACGTCTGATAGTCGAGATCGAGTTGACCGACGACATCGTGTCGAAGCCGCTTCGTACCGTGGCTCTTGACTGTCACATTATGGTTCGCCCACCAGCTTACGAACTCCGTTGATGTGCAGTGCAACTCATCGATGATCCCCTCAAGGCGGGCATCCTCGGGATGAGCGGCCTGCGCGGCACGCAACTGTCCCGCAAGGGTCTGTCCACCAGCTTCCCACTCTGGCTGAGACGGACACTCCGCGCGTTGCCTCCGACCAGCATGTGCTGAACGCAAGCTCCCACGCGTCGACCATGAGCATGACAGTGACTCGTCCTGATAAGTCAGCTGCGACTGTTGTAGACCTCGCTGGCCGCGTCGACGGCGAGGGCATTGGATCGATGATCGCCTGCCGCCGAAGGCGAGACGCTGCAATTCGTCGAGACCCACCACGCGTACTAATCGGTCGCTTGAGGGTCACGCGTACCGGCGCCGAATCTCCCCGTGAGCCTCGGCCACGACCGCATTCGTGGAGTCGTCGTCCGCCAGGCGTGACCGGCGATCCTCCGCGCTCAGATACTCGTCGAATTCCTTTTCAGCTTTCGCTACTACGTCGGCGGCCTCGCCCTTGGAATCGCACGCCGCCTCACACCAGTCGGTCAGTAGCTCGGCCTCCCTCTCGACTCCCCGTGTGCGCAGTCTGAGATCGTGTAGCGGCGGTGCGTGCCGGGTGAAGTGATGAACCGCCCGCTGTTGAAGGAGCAGCCGCCCTTCCTTGGTCAGTGACATGATTCGTTCTGTCCGGTTCAAGGTCGCGCCGGGCACGGTCCCGATGATCTGGAATTCACCGACATGCACACCAGACCCCTCTCCGAACAACTCAGGGAGTGGAATCTCGGAGTAGGTGGCGGCGAACCGTTCGTAGGGCCGCTGCTTTCTAGTCTTTAATGATACCCGAAATACGGTTACCTGGTCCGCCAGCACGGCTCCTTTACGCATCACACATGGGTGCATAAAGATCATCGCTAAGGTGCCGGCGGTGTCGGGTACCTCAACTCCCGGAACCTCCACGCCCCGGAATACATCACCCTGCTGAATGGGCACGAAGACGGGAGGTGCGTCCTCGGAACCGGGCTCGCCACGATACGCATAGAACTTATCCGTCCCCGGGAACGGGGCGAGAGTGTCCACGCTCACCGTGTTATCTGGCGAGGACGCATTGACAGTTCGCCATCGGCAGCCTCGAAGACCTCGTACTCGCTCCTCCACCTATCGCGCCACCCTTCGGCGACGACGTCGAGGACGTCCTCAGCGGTCGTCCCGACATTCCTGGCCGCGAGGTCGAGAAGACGCTCGGCGTGGTCAGGCGAGTACACGTCGGCTGGCGTCACGTTGAAGCCGTCGACCAACGCCATCGACATCCACCGAGCAGGCGAATCGACTTGTTCTGCCATGAGCGTGTAGAACGAGGTCAGCTGGGCTAGCTTGCGATGGTTCTCCGGGGTTGTGCCGCTGGTATTTTTCCTCCACTTGCGCAGCGCCGGGACACTGATTTCGAGAGCGGACGCGATGTCGGACCAGGTGACGCCGTGAACCTCCGACAGCTCGCTGAGCATGTCGGACACGGACCTCCTCGAATTGCGATCTGCGAGCTCTGACAACCTCTGGGCGTAGTACGTACGGTGGTCCCTTGCGTGCTTACGTGCGGCCCCTGTCGAATGCTGACGCCGCTCGCGCCAACTTGCCTCGATAAGCTCGGGGCTCGTCTGCGTCTCACGCCACTGCTCCGGGCTTTCACTTGCCAGTTCGTTTAGCATCGCCCACCGACGTCCCGCAACTGTCAGTGACAATTCGATGCTCGACATGGAAGTCCGCGTAACAGCGATCGATCTTTCACAGGATGCTAGCGAAGCCCGGAGCGCCTCGAACGAACCTTGGAAGGTGTCCGCGGGTCCCCGGGGCGGAACTGATTGCGTCTGAGTCACTTTGAATCACCTCTGAACAATGAACGTGTCTGGTTGGTGAGCGACGCCTGGAAGACCTCACTGACTGGCGTGTGCAATTCCTCGAAGCGCCGGACCATCTCCGTCGGGACTGTCGCAGACGGCGCCTCAGGCACCCAGAACGCGTCGGCGTCGAGAACGAAGAACCTGCCCGGTTCGGGGGCCGTGCGCACCTTGGACGGTGCCACCACCGAGTGCCCGATTACCTCGCCCCATTGGAAGGTCATGATTGTACGTTCGGCGACCTCGTACACAGTCACTCCGCGTAGAGTCTCCGGCGACCTGTGGGGGAGCAGTGCGGCTGCAGACACAAGCGGCGGTGCGATCCAGGCTTCCCAGTCTCGGGTGGACGTTATGTCGGTAGGTCGGACCTCGTCTATATACCGGAGGCCAGCACGCTCCACATAGACGTGACCGACAGCCTTCTCGATCGCCCCAAAACAGACTTTCAGTAATGCCAAGAACGTCCCGAAATGCTCGTACTCGGTAGCATCGACGGTAACCGCCTGTGAATCAACGACCACGGTGATTGACCGTCGCTCGTTGGTTGCTCGAAGTTGACGCGTGATCTCTCCGTTCTCCTGCTTGATCGTTTCAACATCAAGGACAGGAAAGGAGTCTCGGAGCCGTTCCGCGACTACGTCCCGGATCTCAGGAGTGTTGAGCCTCGGTTCGTGCGCGTATCCGAGTTGGGCGGTAACGAGGACCAAAGGTGCCTTCGCATAGACCTCGTTCTCAGGGGGCATCCGCAACTCCTCTCATGAGGCCAGACTACGTGGGGTGTAACCAGAACTGTAACCGTGCGTACTGACAACCTAGCCATCGACGTGAAACCTGCGTGGTCGTATGCTGTTCGCGGCTGACTCCCGGGGGTTTCCCTGTTGGAAGCGACTGGTTCGCAATGGGGCTGACCCGGTGGCGTGTCCCGACGGCCGACTGCTTGATTCCGGGCTTTCGCTCGGCAGTACGATTGCAATCGAGCTAGAACTTGCCGTGTACCTACGGGCGTGCAAATCTCACCTTTCGATCCGGGGGTCTCGGTAAGCCCGGTTCTGATCCGCGTCAGTGAGCATCGTCCGCGGTGGACAGTGTGTTGATATTTGACTACGAAGGCCGTCGGTGTGGGTACCGAGTCCCTCCAGGGCCTGGTAGAAGCTCTGCAGCGACGCGCAGACGGTGCTGGCACAGTCGAGCGCACAGGTGATTAAAATATCAACTATGGGACGGCGCTCAGGGATGCATGGGATAGGGGCGACGAAGCCCACGGCGTAGGTGGCGGTCACACGGTTTCGCAAATAGCCCACCACCACAGCAGTTCCACGAACTGCGACACACGAGGTCACGAACTCGAAAGGGTTCGTGACCTTTGTGTTTGTCGATCATCGTTGCTCCGAATGGCCGGCGGGTCGTCACGTGGGATTCGCGGGTGGACGCTCCCGGATGTCATCAGTGGACCGCTACAAGTCGGTTGCGGAGGGACAATTGTGGGCCGCGAGTTCGTTGCCCCGGGTGAACAACGATTTGCGCAATTCGCTGGGTTCATACACCTCGACCCCGGCCACGGTGAGGAGTTGCGCAGCCGCGATGGTCAGGTTCTCCATGAGTAGCGAAATCTCGAGGCGGTCTCCGGATCGGACCGCGGATTTCAGGGCCGCTTCCGTACCAGGCCCTGGGACTGCAGCGGACAGTTCATCGACCGAGTCCACCGGGACCGCCAGGCGCACCGGCAGAGTATGGATCGACGACTCGAAAGCAACGCGGGAACGGTACCAGTAATCCGCCAGGGAGAAGTCGTCCGGCGTCCAGGCCTCGTCGTCATGCACCACCGCCGCGACGATGCGCGACAGGCGGTAGGTGCGCAGCGAGCGGTGGTGCGCCGCCACGAGATACCAGCTGTCGGTTTTGAGGACGAGACCGAGCGGGTCGAGGAGGCGGATAGCTGGGGTTTCGGCCTGGCCGGGCCGCTGGTAGTGGATGGTCAGCCGGCGAGCTGCCCATACTGCGCGCGCGACGGTCGCCAGTTCGGGAGGGTGCTCGGGTCGGGAGAACCAGCGTTCGTTGTCGATGAGAAAACGCTGCTGAGCCGGTTCCACGGCGTCGGTCTGAGCGGAGGTGGAGGTGAGCACCTTCAATCGAGCGGTCTCGAAGTCTGGGTGCAATCCCAGAGCCCGGGAGGCAGCTTCACCGATGATCAGGGCTTGAAGTTCGGCCGCAGTCATGCCGGTGATCGGAGATCGCCACCCGTCGACAAGTCCGACGCCTCCGGCCGGTCCTGTGCGGGTCCAGACAGGTACTCCCATCGCGTGCAACGAAGCGATGTCCCGCTGAATCGTGCGCGGACTGACTCCGTGCCGATCGGCGAGAGCCTGCACGCTCGTCCTGGGAACACGTGTCAGTTCCATCAGGATCGCCACCAACCGCGAAGAACGCATGAGAAGAATCTATTCGAAATTGACGACACTCCCTGTCGTCAATGCCTGGGAAGGTGCTCTGTACGGCCGACAGACGCGGCGCGGAAGCATGGCAGGAGGCAAGGATGACGAACACAGACGAACCGCCCGCCCTGACGGGCAAAATTGCGCTCGTAGCGGGGGCCACACGCGGCGCCGGGCGCGCGATCGCCCTCGAACTGGGACGGGCCGGTGCCGTCGTCTATTGCACGGGGCGATCCACACGTCAGGCGCCCTCGGACTACGGGCGCAGCGAGACCGTCGAAGAAACCGCTCAGCTCATCTCGGACGACGGCGGGACGGCCCACGCGGTCATCGTCGACCACCTCGATATCGATGCTGTCCGCGCACTCGTCGACCGCATCGACCGGGACCACGGCAGACTCGACATTCTCGTCAACGACATCGGGGGAGAGGCGTACGTAAAATTCGATACCCCCTTGTGGGAGTACGACCTCGAGGCCGGAAAGAGGCTGTTCGACACCGGATTCACCACTCACCTCAACACGAGCCACAGTGCTCTCGGACTGCTCATCCGGCATCGGGGCGGGTTGGTTGTCGAGGTCACGGACGGAACCCGCAGCTACAACAACTCCCACTATCGGGAGACGGTGTTTCTCGATGTCACGAAGACCGCGGTCGACCGCCTCGCCTACGCGGAAGGCCACGAACTTGCACCCCACGGAGGAACAGCCGTGTCCGTATCACCGGGGTGGCTGCGCTCGGAAATGATGCTCGACCACTTCGGGGTCACGGAACAGACGTGGCGTCAAGCCGCAGAAGCGAACCGTGGGAAATCCGATGTCGTGCCGCCGTACGAGTTCGTCATCTCGGAGACCCCGGCCATGCTCGCCCGCGGTATCGCCGCCCTGGCGGCGGATCCGCAACGCGCATCGTGGAACACACGGTCCGTGAGCTCCTACGAACTCGCCGAACATTACGAACTGACGGATGTCGACGGGTCTCGGCCGGATGCCTGGAGGTTCATCACACAGATGGAGACCGTTGCTGTGGAGGAACTGGACGTCAGTGAGTATCGGTGAGCACAGGTCGACCTTCCGGGTCTGTTCGTCCCCTGGCGATGAGTTTCCGAGCCGTCGTTGGTCTGTACGGGCATGAACAGCGAAACCATGACATCAACCCGCGTCGTCGATGCTCCGGCCCAAACCGTGTTCGATGTGCTGGCCGATCCGACCACCCATCAGGCGATCGATGGCACCGACTGGGTGCGGGAGTCGGTCGAGGGCAAGCGACTGACTGAACTCGGCCAGGTCTTCCGGATGGCGATGTACCACGAGAACTTTGGGGGCAAGCATTACGAGATGGCGAACCGGATAGAGGTCTTCCAGCCTCCGCGCACGATCGCGTGGCTGCCGGGTCAAGGCTCTGATGACGCCAATCTCGACTTCGGCGGTTGGATCTGGCGTTACGACCTCGAGCCGGTCGGCGATGGACGAACGGAGGTAACTCTGACGTACGACTGGTCGGAAGTGCCGCCGTCCATTCGCGAACACATCGGATTCCCGCCGTTCGAGAGGCAGCACCTCGACAACTCACTCGAGCATCTCGCCGGCTTGGCACAAGATCGGTCGTAGGTCAGCAGTCGTGTCGCCTCACCAGACTTGCCGGTCGTTCAGCCTTTTGGACGGAGGGAGCGTGTCGGCAAGTCTGCGGCGGTGAGCCGATCCGGCAGACCGAACCGCGCGAACAACTCGTGTCCGAAGAAGGACACCACGTGTCGGATCCGCGCCCCTTCCAGTTGCAGTACGTGCAGTTGGAACGGTGTGAAGGTTCCGTCGAGCTGCGCCATGTACAGGCCGAAGGCGGGCTGGCCGTTGGCGCGGGTCGGGATCATCGGCATGTCACCCATCCCGCCCGGGCAGCGAGTACCGAGGAGGTTCCCGATCTCCCGCCGGCCCGCATACCAACCGGTGAACGGCGGCATCTCCCACACGGCGTCTTCGGTCAGCAGCGCTACAAGGGTGTCGATGTCTTTGTGCCAGAAGGCATCCACGTAGTCATCAAGTAACCGTGATCGGTCGAGATCCGTTACGGTATCGACACCGTCCTGGTGTAGGCCAAGGTCCGCCAGGACCCGGTGCGCGCGCTGAAGCGCTGAGTTCACGGCGACGGATGTGGTGTCGAGGGCTGTTGCGGTCTCCTTGGCCGACCACCGCAGCACGTCCCGCAGAATGAGCACCGCACGCTGTCGCGCCGGAAGGTACTGCAGAGCGGCGACGAAGGCGAGGCGGATCGATTCGCGCTCGATCACGTCCACCGCGATATCCGGGATCGGTTCGAGCCAGGGGATTTCGTGGTCTTCGATCAGCTCGTCCGACGCGCGGGCGCCGGCGTCGCCGAGCCCGGTGGGCAGCGGACGCCGTGTCTGCCCCTTCAGGTGGGTCAGGCACACATTGGTGGCGATCTTGTACAGCCAGGTGCGCACGGACGAGCGGCCCTCGAACGCGTCATAGGAACGCCAGGCCCGCAGATACGTCTCCTGCACCAGATCGTCGGCGTCGGCCGCCGAGCCGGACATCCGGTAGCAGTGCGCCAACAATTCGCGACGATACCGATCGGCCACAGCGGAAAAGTTCAGGTCGCCCTGCGAATCGGATAGCGGGGGTGGACTGACCGCGGTAGCAGGCTCCATCGCTTCAGTCTGCCCTGCCCCGCCGACTCGGTAAAGGTTTTACGGACGTATTTCGGTGGAGGCCGCCGACCCGTGTGTCCTGCGGTGATGCAGTGAAACCGCCGTAGCGATGAATCCGGGCGCGCAGGGGAGTCTGCACTATCAGCACACTTTCGATATCGATCCGCACATACCCCGAAAGGACCGTCATGACCGCCACCCGACCGGACACCACCGCCCCCACCACAGGGCTTGCCGCGATACAGCCGTGTCTGTGGTTCGACGACCAGGCACGTGAGGCGATGGAGTACTACGTCAGCGTGTTCCCCGACTCGCGGATCACGTCCATCACCGAATACCCCGACGAATCGTTGGACCCGCATTTCAAGGGCATGGCAGGCAAGGTGCTCGACGGCAGGTTCACCCTGCGCGGCGTCGACTTCGTATGTCTGGATGGCGGCCCCATCTTCACGTTCAACGAGGCCGTCTCGTTCTCGGTCACCTGCGCCGACCAAGCAGAGATCGACCGCTACTGGTCCGCGCTCTCACACGTGCCCGAGTCCGAGCAGTGCGGTTGGTGCAAGGACCGCTTCGGTGTGAGCTGGCAGATCGTGCCCGCGAACATGGATGCCCTCCTCGTCCGACCCGAACAGATCCAAACAATGATGCAGCAGAAGAAGATAGTGATCGCCGAACTCGAGAACGCGTGAACAGATTCCGATCCCCGTCGGGAAATGTCCGATGCGAAACCTCCGTGCGCGGTTAACGAGTCCCACCCTCGCCAGCCGCTCCCTGGGTGACAGGATGGGCGGATGATGAGGATCCGGTTGGCTGCGGGTGCGGCGGCACTGTTGGTGGGGGTGGCCTTCGGTGCTGCCGGGTGTGGCGACGGTGAAAGCTCCGATACCCCGACGACAACGGTGGAGACTCAGCCGTGGGATCCGTGCACGTTGTCCGACGAGGTGCTGTTGGCTGCGACGCTGGATCCGGCCACCCAGGGCCCGGGGTTGGCGGCCGAGCCTCCGGGGTGGAAACACTGCGCGTGGAAGAACGACGATATTGGCGTGATCGTGGGCGCTTCTGCGACAGCGTCGGTCGACCAGATTCGCGATGACCCGCGGCATTTTGATTCTCGGGATGTAAGGGTTGGCGATCGGGAGGCGTTCACCTATCTCAGCGAAGTCAGCGGCGAGGACTTCTGCTACCTGGTGGTGCCGTTGGATAGTGGCGGAGTGGTGAGCATGCAGGTCGCGCGGTCAGCGCTCACGAAGGACACGACGCCGATGTGTGAGTGGGCGGTGCGCGTCGGTGACGGCTTGGTTGCCGGGTTACCCGACTGACGGGCTAGGGTTTCGAGTCGACATCAAGACTGACGGGGGAGGGCTGCTGCGATGAGTGGTGAAGTGTCCATGGTGGATCAACTGATGGCGTTTGCCGGCCAAGCGAAAGCGGGCGAGCTGGTCTTGGATTCCGATGTTGCCAAGGACTGCGCGGATGCGTGCACGGAGGCAATCGACTCTTTGATGGAGTCCCGTGACCGGATGGCCCAGCACACAGACAGGCTCCCTTTGGGGACCACCGACGAGCAAACTGCTCAGGCGATGGCCCGGGTCAACGGTCAGGTCGGCATGGTCTGAGTTGGTTGTGGTCAGCTCTACCAGCGACTCCGAGAACGTGTCGAGGATGATGATGCGGCAGAAGAAGATCGTGATAGCCGAACTCGAGAACGCCTGAGCAGGCTCCGGTCCGGCCGGCGCGGGTGTGATGCCGGTCGTACGAATCCAGACGGATCTACGCCGACCGGATGTCGTTGCTATACCTGGGGGCCGATCGTCGCGACGAACGCTTTCGGTGCTGCACGGACGTAGCGTGCCCCTATCCCGCTGATGCTGACGGACTTGCTGTCCACCACTCGGGGTGCCTGCAGCTCGTATTTGCGGCCCAGACGCTCGATGATCCCACCTTCCGCTGCAAGGAGGTTGCGCGCCCAGTCCGATTGCTCGCCGTATAGCAGCGGGACGGCGAACCCGTCCTTGCTGACGAATCCGACGATCGGTGTTCGAAAGGCAGTGCCGCTCTTTCGGCCCGTGTGGCGGAGGATCGCCCACGGTGGCAGCAGCCACGCCCACAGGCGCTGCACACGATTGTTGATGAGCTTGTTGAACACGGCGACGGTGCGTGGGATCTGCATGACGCGATGCTAACGCTCCCCTACGCCGGGTCTGACCCGTTGCGATTACCTCATGCCGAGACCTCAGGTTCGTTGACCGTTGTCACGATCCTTGGCCGAGCGCAACCCGCCGCGACTACTCTCCACTGTGATCGATGACCTGATCGTCCAACCGGAACGAGGGAACCATGAGGATCACCGAACCGCAGCTTGGTGCCCTCTGCTGGGCCGAACTCGGCACCACGGACATCGCGGCCGCCGGAGCGTTCTACGGGGCACTGCTCGGTTGGACGCCGGGCGAGCCGGACCCGGAGGCTGGTGGCTACACGATGATGAGTCTCGGCGACGATCCGGTGGCCGCGGCGACCCCGCTCTATCAGGAAGGCCAACCGGTCGGCTGGACCGCGTCGATCGCCGTCGCAGACGTCGATGCCACCGTCGCGAAGGCCAAAACTGCCGGCGGGTCGGTGCTCGCCGAGCCGATGGATGTATTCGAACTCGGCCGGTTCGCGGTCCTTGCGGACCCGACCGGTGCCGTCTTCTCGCTGTGGCAGGCGATGCAGTTCGCGGGTGCCGCCCGGTCACCACAACTGCAACCATCCGACCTGATGGTCGTGGGTGCACACTGTCGAGACATCTTTCACGATGTATTGGGGCATACGTTCGCTCTTCGAGTCACCGAGGATCTCGACATGGCCTTGGCGATTGCAGACTGGCCGTCCTACAGGGATCTTGTCGACCGTCTCACTCCTGTCGGCGACACGGGTATCCGGTACCGCGTCGGTGAGGTCCCGACTGATCTCCTCCCATTCGGACCCGTAGAAGATCCGACCGGAATCGTCGTTCCTCCGCTACGCAACGAAGAAATGAGCGTTTGGGCGTTCCAAGAGGTATTCGACTGGAGATTCCCGCCGCGCCCAACGGCTGGACTCCGCGCGAGGATCGCCGGCAGGAACTCCTCGATGCCATGGCACATGGCTGGACCGTGCGCTGAAACCATCGGAAGAGTGGCAGGGTGACTCAGTGTGGACAGGACTCCAGCCGAACTCGCCGCAGCCATACATGATCGTGGCGATGTCGACCTCGGGCCGATACGCAACTTCCTGGCAGCCGCGGTGGGTACCGATCGGAAGCCCGTCGGTCACCGCGGACCGTCGATCACTGCTCCTAGCGTCGAAGTCGACGACGCCCACGTCACCGTGGCGATGACACTGCAGGACCCGCGTTACCTGGGCACCTTCGACCGCACCGCCGATACCCGCATGATCAGCGTGGCTGTCAATGCGCGAGGACGCCCCGAAACCCGGACAGGACGCCCCCGGCCGGTGGGCCTGCCGGTCAGAGAGCAAATCGCATGGGTACGAGTCGTCCTCGGAGACTTGGCGGATTACGCCTACCGGGTTGTCAACGACATGGCGCAACTTCGCGTTCGCCCCTCGTTCTTCGTTGTGCTCGTCGATTCCGACGCGACACCGCGCCTCGCGCCCAGCGACTTCCAGTGGATTCTCGTCTGCGGAGGTCGCCGCGCCTACCCAGAGAAGCTCGTCCCAGAGAACCGGGAACTGCTGACACATCTGCGACGGCATGGGGATGCGGTCGACGCCGAACTGGTCCCGCATCCGCGGGCGCCGGCACCGGCAGTGTGGGCCCATGAATTCGTCTCCCAACTCACCGCCACCATCGCGGACAAGCTCGGCCGCATGGGCGAAGTTCGGGGGTTCACTTTCGACGAGGTCAGCCTGCACGGCCACAACCGAGTCGTCGTCCGCTACACCTGGCACCTGATCGAAGGCGATCGAAAGTTCGCGTTCGACATAGATCTCGAAGGCGTGCGCGCACGTCAACTGGAGCAGTTCGACGATCCGCGCGCCCGCATTGCGGCCGATCGCATCGCCTGCCTCCCGTTCGACCAACCGCAATTCCGATCGCCGACGGTGGTCGACGGGGTTACCTGGGTTCGGTTCGGTGCGGCCGACTGAACGCAATTTCTCGATCAAGTGAGGGGTGGCAAGCCCACCCCAATGGGCGAGTGAACGGGCAGATCTCCGACACTGTCAAATAACCTGCTTCGGAGGCGGTTGAGATGGAGTGGATTGGGATTGCCGACCGGCGTATTGCTCATCGTCATTCGTGATATCGATCCAGCCCCCGCGCGCAGTTGAGTTCCTGGAGACGACTACCCGACGTTGAGAGCAGCGAGCTGCTGTGGAGTGCCGGTGACGATCAGACGGAGGTCGTCGTGGGTGTCGTCGATCGCCCAGTCCACGAACGAGCAGCAGTCACGTTCGGTCGCGACGAGGTCGCGTAGCCGCTCCACGGAGTCCTCGACTTTCCGGTAGTGCACCACAAGTCCGGTGTCGGTGCGCTCGCTGTCGGCGGCGTACTCGCCGTGGAAGATGCGCCACCTCTCGACCTGCTCCCTGCCCACATTCGGCCCGAGTGTGCAGGCGATCGGCAGGGCGTTCAGCGGTCCGATGTGCGTCATGGGGTCTCATCGAGCGCATCCGATGCGCAACAGTCGCTTTCGCACGAGTCACCCTCGCGCTCACCGGTCAGCACGGCCACCGGGGCGGCGCAGCAGGTGTCACCCTTCCAGGCCTCGATACCCTCGCGCACTGCGAAGACCGCGATCACGAGTGCGGCCACCGAATCTGCCCACGCCCAGCCGAGCACGCTGTTGAGCAACAGTCCGATCAGCAGGGCAGCGCTGAGGTAGGTGCAGATCAAGGTCTGCTTGGAGTCGGCGACGGCGGACGCGGAGCCGAGTTCGCGGCCGGTGCGGCGCTCGAACCAGCTCAGAAACGGCATGACGACGAGACTCAGTGCCGCGATAGCGATTCCGACCGGGGAGTGCTCGGGCTCGCGCAGTCCGGCCAGCGACAACACCGCGTCCACCGCCACATAGGCAGCCAGACCGAAGAACGACACCGCGATCACCCGTAGCGCGACTTTCTCCCGCTTCTGCGGGTCGGGTGCGGCGAACTGCCACGCCACCGCCGCCGCGGAGAGCACCTCCACGATGGAGTCCAGCCCGAATCCGATCAGCGCCGCCGACGACGCGGCCGTACCGGCGGCCAGTGCGACGGCTGCTTCGACGACGTTCCAGGTGATCGTGATGGCGACGACGATCCGGATCCGTCGGCGCAACACATCGGTCCGCTCCGGAGACAGGGTCGGGACGGTCATTCGGCGGCCTCCGTGGCGCAGCAGCCGGGTACGGAGCACGCCGGGTCGATGCACGGAGCATCCTCGTCGACGGCGAGGGTGACGTCGACCAGAGCTGTCAGCGCGGCAGACAGGTGCGGGTCGGCAATCTCGTAACGAGTCTTTCGCCCCTCGGGCACGGCGACGACGATTCCGCAGCCACGCAGGCAGGCAAGATGATTCGACACGTTCGTCCGGGTCAGTTCCAGTTCGCGTGCCAACTGTGCCGGATATCCGGGCTCGCGCAGCAAGGAGAGCAGGATCCGGGATCGGGTCGGGTCGGCCATCGCCCGTCCGAGGCGGTTCATCACGTCCACACGTGAAGCAATGGTCAGCATGTACTGACTATACAGCGGATGCTGAACAAAGGGATACCCTGTGCGTGGACAGCGAGTCCCCACCCTCGTCAGCCGCTCACGGGGTGACAGGATGAGCGGATGACGAGGATCCGGTTGGCCGCGGGTGCGGCGACGCTGTTGGTGGGGGTGGCTTTCGGAGCCGCGGGGTGTGGCGACGGTGAGAGCTCCGATACCCCGACGACAACCGCAGAGGCTCAGCCGTGGGATCCGTGCACGTTGTCCGACGAGGTGCTGCGGGCGGCGACGCTGGACCCGGCCACCGAAGGACCGGGGCTGTCGGCCGAACCTCCGGGGTGGAAGACCTGCGCGTGGAGGAACGACGATATCGGCGCGGCCGTGAGCGCATCTGCGACTGCACCCGTCTCCCAGTTCCGCGACGATCCGCGCAACTTCGAGTTTCACGATGTCGTCGTCGGCGGACGCGAGGGATTCACCTATCTCAGCGAGGTCAGTGGCGAGGATTTCTGCTTCCTGGTGGTGCCATTCGAAAGTGGCGGCCTGATGAACATGCAGGTCGCACGGTCAGCGCTCACGAAGGACCAGACACCGATGTATGAGTGGGCGGTGCGCGTCGGTGACGGCTTGGTTGCCGGGTTACCCGACTGACGGGCTAGG
Organism: Rhodococcus quanlei; assembly: GCF_055231015.1. Lineage (NCBI taxonomy): Bacteria > Bacillati > Actinomycetota > Actinomycetes > Mycobacteriales > Nocardiaceae > Rhodococcus > Rhodococcus quanlei. The sequence continues at coordinate 14,963 of NZ_JBUYWD010000005.1, forward strand.
GCACTGAGTCGGCCCGGGCTTTCGCCCGCCTCGATGACCACATCGCCTATCTGAAAGCGATTCACGACATGGTGGGTGCGCAAGTCGCCGAAACCCTGACCACCGACGAGCGAACTGCTCAGGCGATGGCCAGGGTCAATGGTCAGGTCGGTCTGTAGGGCTGTCCTATACCCGGGTGACGGAGAGACCGCCGTCCTGGAACTGGGTCCGCAGCCGCTTCTTGTCGAACTTGCCGACGCTGGTCTTGGGTACCTCGGAGACTTGCGCCCAGTTCTCGGGGAGCTGCCACTTGGCTACCTTGTCCGCAAGGTACTCGCGTAGTGCGTCGATCGTGGTGGGCGAGCTCTCCCGCAGCACAACGGCCACCAGCGGTCGTTCGTCCCACTTCTCGTCGGGGATGCCGATGACGGCGGCCTCGAGGACATCCGGGTGCCCCATCACCGCGTTCTCCAGATCCACCGAGGAGATCCATTCCCCACCGGACTTGATGATGTCCTTGGTGCGGTCGGTGAGGGTGAGATAGCCGTCGGGGGTTATCGTCCCGACGTCGCCGGTGCGTAGCCAGCCGTCGTCGAACTTCTCGGGCGCGTCGACACCGTAATAGGCGGCGGCGATCCAGGGCCCGCGCACCTCGAGTTCGCCGATGGCGGTGCCGTCGTTCGGAACGACCTCGCCCGCGTCGTCGACCAGCCTGGCCTGCACCGACGCCGGGAACCGGCCCTGGGTGTACCGGTAGCGCCAGCGCTCGTCGCCCTCGGTTCCTGCGGGCGGACGTGCCACCGATCCGAGCGGCGACGTCTCGGTCATGCCCCAGGCGTGCAGCACCTGGACCCCGTGTTGGTCCTCGAATGCGTGCATCAGCGCCGGGGGCACGGCAGACCCGCCGATCAGGACGTCCTTCATGAAGGAGATGTCCTGCGGATGGTCTTCGAGGTGCAGGTGCAGGGCCTGCCAGATCGTGGGGACCGCGGCTGCGAACGTCGGACGCTCGGCGGCGATCATCTCGGCAAGCGGGGCGGGCTGCAGGAACCGGTCCGGCATGATCAGCGAGGCGCCGATCATGAACGCCGCGTATGGCAGACCCCAGGACATCGCGTGGAACTGCGGCACCACCGCCAACGCGCGGTCGCCTTGCGCCAGCCCTGGCCCGTCCGTCATGCACACCTGCATCGAGTGCAGATAGATCGAACGGTGCGAGTAGGCAACACCTTTCGGATCACCGGTGGTGCCGGAGGTGTAGCACATCGCGGCCGCGGACCGCTCGTCCACCTCGGGCCAGTCGAAGTCGGTCGGCTGGTCCGCGATCAGCGTCTCGTACGCGTGGACCTGCACCCCGTCCGGAACCTCGAGCCCCGCCGTGGAGTCACCGGTGACGATCACGTGCTTGACGGTGGTCAGCCGCGGTAGCTGCGGAGACAGCAGCGGGATCAGCGTGGGGTCGACGATGATCACGTGGTCCTCCGCGTGATTGGCCACGTGCACCAACTGCTCGGGGAAGAGCCGGATGTTGAGGGTGTGCAACACCGCGCCCATCGACGGCACCGCCAAGTAGGCCTCGAGGTGTTCGGCGTTGTTCCACATGAAGGTCGCGACCCGCTCGTCGCCGGTCACGCCCAGTCCACGCAGCGCATGCGCGAGCGCGGCGCACCGGCGGCCGACCTCAGCGTAGCTGCGGCGACGTGTACCGGTGTCGGTCCAGGTCACGACCTCGGCGTTGCCGTGCACCGTGCTGCCGTGCGTCAGCAACTGCGCGATCGACATGGGGGCGTCTTGCATCGTGCTCAACATGAATCGTCCTCGCTTGTTCGGTTCGTGAGGCATGTAACCTACCTCACAATCAAAGATTACTTCGTGAGGATGTGGCCGATCACGCGACGCTGGATCTGGTTGGTGCCCTGGAAGATCTGGCGGACCGTCCAATCGCCCTTAGAGTGTCTCGAGGAAGCAACCCATCTACTCGGAGGAGATTCGGGCATGGCGTACTCGTACAAGGTCGTCGAGGTTCGCGAAAAGATGATCGGCGGAAAGCTGTCCGGGGATCGGCTGGAGAAGATCCTCAACGAGCACGCCCGGAAGGGGTGGCAACTGAAGACGATCACCGCCGCCGACGTGAAAGGGCGCATCGGACCGGGCGGTGTCGACGGGTTGCTCATCACCTTCGAACGCCAGGACTGACCCTTCTCTTGCTTAGGGCTTGAACTCGACGTTTCCGGTGTAGCCGACCATCCATTGGATGCCGAACTTGTCGGTCGCCATGCCGAAGCGTTCGGCCCATTCGACCTGGCCCAGCGGCATGGAGACCTCACCGCCCTCGGACAATGCGCCGAAGAGACGGTCGGCTTCCTCGGTGCTGTCGGCCTCGATGGACACGACGAAGTTGTTGCCGGCGGTGACCGTGCCCATCTGCGGCGGAACATCGGAACCCATGAGGACGCTGTCTCCGAGCATCAGTGCCACGTGCGCGACACCGCTCTGCTGTTCGGCGGACAGTTCCATGTCGCCGGTGTCCATGTCGCTGAAGCGAACCATCATCAGTTCACCGCCGAACACGGACCGGTAGAACGTGAAGACGTCTTCGGCGTTGCCGTTGAAGTTCAGGTACGGGTTGGCTGATTTCATCGCGCACTCCTAGGTGTGTGTTTGTCAGTCGAACGGGTGAACTCCGGTGCTGCCGTGCTCCGTGTAGATGGCCATTGCACCGATCGCCGTGCCGAGTCCGTCGCTGAGCACCAGCAGCCGTCCCGCATAGCTGCGGATCTCGCCGTCGGCGCACAGCACGGGAAGATCGGCCGCCATGTCTTTGATCTGCGGTCGCCCCATCGCACGGTGGAACCCCGCCCAATGGGCTTCACGCAGATGTGGTGGCACCACGAGGTCGAGGCTGTGACCGACGGCATCTTGGGCGCGGTGCCCGAACAAGTTCTCGGCACCGCTGTTCCACTGTGTGATCCGACCGTGCGTGTCGGCGACGATCACGGCGTGGGTAGCGGGCTTGGCTGACCCCATGAAGGCAGTATGCGTACTACGCGGCACCGATGTGGCCGAACTCGGAGATCCACGAACCACGCCTCGTCCCCGGTCGCAACCCGAAGCGACCGAAAACGTTGTCGCCGTCCATTGCCTTCAGCCGGTTGGGGGAGCAGTGTGAAACGCGGGGAATGACCGGCGACGCCGGATCGGCGCCGCCCTGAGGAGGAGGGTGTCGATCATGTTCGCACGCTCGACGACAATTCACGCGCATCCGTCGTACATCGACGCCGGCATCAAACACGTGCGTGACACCGTGATGCCCACGCTGGCAGACATCGAGGGCAGCCTCGGAATGTCGCTGCTGGTCGACCGAGGCTCGGGCCGGTGCATTGCGACCAGTTCGTGGCGGGACGAGGATGCGCTACGCGCCAGCGAAGGGCCCGTGCGGCGGCTGCGGGACACCGCGGCCGAGGTTTTCCACGGCACCATGGAGGTCTCGCGGTGGGAGATCGCAACCATGCACCGTGACCACCATGTGAATCGCGGGGCGTGCTGCCGGATCACGTGGATCAAAACCGAGCCGGCGCACATGGACCGCGGCGTCGACGTGTGGAAGATGGCCGCAATGCCCAAGTTGGAGGAGCTCGACGGTTTCTGCAGCGCCGGCCTGATGGTCGACCCCGCTGCGGGTCGTATGGTGTCGTCGCTGACCTTCGACACCGCCCAGGATATGGAGCGCAACAGAGAACGCATCGACAGCATCCGCGACGAAGGAGTGCGCGAGGCGAATGCCGAGGTGCTCGACACCTGCGAGTTCGAACTCGCCATCGCGCACCTGCACGTCCCCGAGATGGTGTGAACCTGCGCCTGCGGTTGCTCGAGATCGTGCGACTGTGTCCTGGACGGATTACCTGGTGGTTCCGAAGCGTTGGTAGGCCGCCTGGCGGGTGGTGTCGAGTGCTGGGCCGATAGCCGCCCAGGAGTCGCCGTCTTCGCGGGCGGCGGCGAGGTGGGCACTGGACGTCAAGGCAGCCTTTACAAGGATGGGTGTGCGCTGCCCGAACCCGCGCAGCCCTTGCCGTCCGTCTACCCGAACAGGACCTCGAATGCATCGTTGACCCTGTCGCGATCGAACGATGTCGGGTCGAGCTGCTCTTCGGGACGCAGGCCCAGCCACTCCCGAATCTCCGAGTGTGCCTGGTGATGCGGATCGGCGCTGGCCTCGATCTTGTTCGCCCAGCCCCATGGCCCGCCGGAATCTTCGTATGGCGCCATATTGCGTCCGTCGAGGCAGCTTGCGGCAGGGGCGTCGGGGTCACGGTTGTCGACCGATTCGACGACGATGTGATGGATCCAGTCGTCTCCGAAGTCGTACAGGTAGGTGAGCCGGTCACCTACCGAACTGAGCAACGAACCGACGAGGACCTCTTCCTCCGCGACGCCTGGGCCCACGAGGTCGCGATGCGCGAGGTCTTCTGTGGGGACGAATACGGTGCCGCCCGAGTACGCGGGCCCGACGGAGAACTCGTGGAGATGACAGTTTTCCCAGCCGAACGCAGACTGGATGACGTCGTGGAGCGCATCGAGCGGTAGCGCGGCATCGATCCGAACGCGGCGCCACACGGGAACATGCGTGTTCTCCAATGAGATCCGCAACGTTACGTGTGAGTCCACCCCTTCCGGCGTTGCGTACTCGGCCGCGGAGCTCGCCAGTTGGACGCCTCGAAGGACGGCAGGCTGCAGCGGGTCTGGAACTCGATAAGCGTCGTCCTTGGTGAGCCACCCCTGTTTCACCAGCTCGTCCAATCGCTTCTCGATCACCGTCTCCACGATCGACTCCTCGTCCCCGGACAGTGCGCTCGCCGAGGTGGCGGTGGACGGCTCCGGTGTCATCCCTGCCAAGACCGTCTGGGTCACGACGAGATCGACGAGCTGCGTGAGCTCGGGCAGATAACGGTGCGTCGAAACGAGTTGGTTGCGGACGGATTCGGCGGCAGCTGCACGAAGCAACGACAGTGCCCGACTCGTGCGATCGGAAATCAGATCCGCATTCGGTCCACGCACCGCCCGAGTGGAGTTGACGGTAATGAGACCGATCTCCTCCGCAGTCTCCCAAAATTCCACCATTGCGGGTACGTCCCGCATCGAGCGGATCCGCTTTCCAGGCGGGAAATCCGCCGTGACGAGCTCGAGATCGATACCCAACGCGTCCGCGAGCCCGGGAACAGATGCGGGCTTGGGCACCTTGGTCGAGGTGACGGCAGCACCCTCACCGACCCAGTCCACAAGGGCGGCGAGGGCCGTGATCACCGGCCGCGAGGCGAGTGCGCGAAGTTCGTCTCCTTCGTCGACGGCGGGGAGGGTTATGTCGTCCGGGGAGATGACTTGTGGCGTCGGCTCGACGAAATCGGCGAGATCCTCTATGCAATGTGCGAGATTCTCGTCGGTACCCGTCCACAGTCCGCTCTTGTCGAGAAACTCGAGGAACAGCAGCGCCGAGGCAGCGACTGCCACCGCGACGCCTTCCGCTTCCTCGGAAGGGTCTGCGAGCATCTCGTCAGCGGCGTCGAGCAGGGTGTGGGCGTCGTCGGGGATCCAACCGGTGGCGCGGAAACCCGGGCGGGCGTCTGCGAGGCTCGCGAGTGTCGACTGCACGAGGTGCACGAAGGGTTCCGCCTCGTCGGGCGCACCGTTCATGCTCAGCCACTGATCGAAATCATCGAGAAGTGTGGAATCTACCGCGGGAGTGGGGAACTGCGACACCACCGTAGAGCGGCTTCTGCGTCGCCGTGCCTGCTGCTTTGCCGCACGCTTCTGGCCAGGATTCCTACTTCGCTTCGATCCCATAGCGGGATGGTATCGCGGCGAAACGGCGTGATCCGCCTGTGAGCGGTTAGCGAGTCTCCAGACCCCTGGACCACGCACGAGCTATCGTTGCCTCCGTGGAAGCCGCAGACCGGTCTCTGACCTCCGACGTCGTCGTCCCTGCCACTCCTGAACAGACGTGGCGGCTGCTAACCGATTTCTCCAACATGGTTGCCGCCAGTCCGGAGGTGATCGCGATGGTGCCCCTCAAACCAGGAGGGCTCCGGCCTGGCCAGTGGTATCTGGGGCTCAATCGCCTCGGCGTGGTGGTTTGGCCTACACGCAACGTGATCGCCGAGGTCACGCCGTACGAACGTCTCGCGTGGGACACCACCAGCAGCGGGGCACGCTGGACCTACGAACTCGCCGCCGATGCCGCCGGCACGCGGGTGACCGAGACCCGCACCGTGCCTCGTGGTTTGACCCGTACCGCCCGTCTCTTCGCAGGCACGTTCCTCGGTGGCGGAGACAAGCACGCCGATCAACTCGAGGGTGACGTGTCCACGACTCTGACAAATCTTCGACGCCTCGCCGAGAAGTCGGGCGCCTGATCACAGCGGCAGCCGCAGCAACAACGGATCAGCGGTACTGAAATCTCGGCAAGCTGCTGTCCACATGCGAAGCTCCCCAATGGAAGCAGATCAGCGTGGTGGCTCATCCTGTCTTTGGCTTACGCGAGGGAGGCGATGGCTTCCGTGCATGCGTTCGCGCAGTCCTGTGCCACATCGGGATCGAGCACCAACTCGCCAGCCTTGGCCTGTGCGGCCAACGACATCAACACATCGACACCGGACCTAATGACGCCATCCCGCATGGATTCGTAGGTTGGTTGGATCGGAGTCAACAAGGACCGTGCGAAGGGGCGAAGTCAGTGGTCTGGGAGGGCACTCGTATCGCTGGTTGAAGTTCTGGTGTTACAGCGATGTGCGGGTGAACGGGGCGGTTTCCGCCCTGTCGGGGGGATCGGTAAGAATGTCCGTATTGCTCTGCGGAACTAAGTCTGGAGGTTGACGTGTCAGGTAGCCGCGCCCCCGAGAGTGCGCTCTTCATCCCGTCAATCGGCCCGAGTATTGAGTGCGTCGATCAATCGACACCGATTGTGCGCCCGTTGAGGGCGTAGGTACCTGCCGGGCGGGTAATCCGCCCAGCTCCGAATCCAGAATCTGCACACCAACAGGCTTGCTCAGACCCGCAGTGATTCGCCTGGGTCGTGGCCATCCCATCTATAGCGATAGCAAGGATCAGCGTGACAACTCCGAGTGGTTTCGGTGGCGATGATGGCCTCGAACGTTTGAAGAGCGTTATCGGCCGGTGGCGGACTTCGTTGGTCGATCTGAGCGGGAGAAATCGCCTGCTGAACTTCCGCCACACGCAGGCGGCGACTCTCGAAATCACTCATCCCTCAGTGGAGCACCTCGTACCTGGGTTGGAAAGAGGATGGGCTTTCGCCGCGCTTCCCGATGAAGAACCCGAGCGGGAGCCCGGAACTGCCGGTTCCGAAACGCATAAGCGGCAGGGTGTGATTACGCAGAAGACGACAGCGCCCAGTCTGTACCGCGCACTTACAAACCTTCGGCGACGTTCGACGCAGGTGTTCAACGACTACGGCATCTGGACACTCCAGCTCGGCGTTGGGATGCTCAACTGGCGTGAAGACGGAGCTGAAGTCGGTAGCGAGGCGCCGCTCGTTCTGATTCCAGTCGTCCTCGAGCGGATGGCGAACGGCCGCATTCGCCTCGTCCTCAACGAAGACGAAGAGCCGAAACTGAACCCTGCGTTGCCCGTGAAGTTGGAGCAGCTCTACATCGATTGGTCTCCGGTATCCGAACAGGATCCGACCGATCTGACAGCAATCTTTGAGACGGCTGCATCGTGTATCGCGGGGAAGAACAGTTGGACTATCTCGGAACGAGTGGTCCTGGCGCTGTTCGCCTCCCACAAGGAGTCCATGTACCAGGACCTCCTGGAGAACGAATCGAAGGTCATGGGGAGTGACCTCATTAAGGCCCTGGCGCTCGGTCCAGGTGCGAAGCTGGCGGCAGATCGCTTCGACTTCGAGGAGATTGAACTCGACCGTATCGACGAACTGTCACCGCCGGAAGAAGCCCCGTTGGTTCTCGACGCCGACGCGTCACAACGGCAAGCGATTGCTGCTGCAGTTGCAGGACAATCGTTCGTAATGGATGGACCTCCGGGCACCGGCAAGAGTCAGACAATCACCAATATGATCGCTGCACTTATTCATGCAGGCCGCAGCGTTCTGTTCGTCAGCGAGAAGGCGGCCGCGCTCGATGTCGTGCTTGACCGGTTGAAGTCGGTTGGGCTGGATTCTTATGCTCTGGCGATTCACAGCAATTCGACGAAACGCAGCGCGGTCGCCAAGGAACTCGGCCGTGCATTGGACGAGCAGCCCGATGCTCCTCGCCTCCCTCATGACACCAAGGAGGACGTGAGGCTCGCCCGTGAAGCGCTGACGGGATACGCAGAAGCGATGAACGAGGTGCGCGATCCGCTCGGGCGAACGCTGCACGACGTCATCGGATCTGTTGTGAGCTTGTCCGATGCTGCGATCGCGTATATCGATCCGGCTGCTCGCGGTGGTGCGTTCAGAGCTGAAATGCTGACCAGCCGTGACCTGACTGCGATCATCGGTGCGACCGACTCGATTGCCCGCTGCTGGGTAGCTGTCGCGGATCCTCACTTCCCGTGGCGCAACGTGCGTCGAGATGCAGTGAATGTGAGGCCCGCGCTCGACCAAGCGCACGCCGCCATTCGCGTTCTGACGGGTGCCGTTGATCGTTACCGAAGCTTGACTGACGGTGCACTTCCTCTGCGTAACGAAAATGACGTAGAGCATCTGCTCGACATGCTCGCTCTGGTGAAGTCGAGAGCTCGAGTTCCTCAATGGTGGCTCACAACAGGGAACTTCCTCGACGACGTCGAGGCTGGCGTGGACCGGTACCTGTCCGAACTGGAGAACGTTCGCGATGCGCTCGAGAACGCCTGCGCTGAGGGAGGTGCTCACTGGCAAGACATGCCAGCCCGCCTGTCCGCTGAAAGCACTGAATCCGAGCGTGCGCTGCAAACGCTGGCGCCACCTGCACTCGACCTACTTGGATTGACTGAACACGAGGCACGTGGCACCGCGATCTCGTTTCGAGAGCTGGCTGAACGCCTGGAACGAACTCACCTGCGAATCACAACTCTCTCGAATGATCTCGGCCTGACGCACCCCTCGGGTGCACGGGGTGCCGAGATAATTTGCGAGGTAGCGTTGCTCGCACAATCTGCACATCGACCGCTGGAAACGTGGTTCTCACCTGCACAGATTACGGAAGCCGGGACCGCTGCTGTCACGCTGATAGCGGCGAAGTTGAGGTGTCTTCTCGCCCGGCGTGATCATGCACTGCAGGCAATCGAAGCTGCATCCGCGCTGGCCGGGCGGAATTGGGACCAGCTCGACCGTTCGATCGAGAACGTGCCACCAGCAAGCGAAATCGCTCTTGTGGAGCTGCGGCCGTCAGGCCTCGACCTCGAGCGATCGAACCGTAAGCAGCTCGCTCGACTCTCTGAGTCGTTCTCAGAAATGGAAGAGAAGCTCACGACCGCGGATGAGCTGGCAAGTGCACTTGCCAGCCGGCTCGGTTGTCCCGAACCCGAGACCGTCGACGAGGTTACAGTGGTAGTCGACCTCATCGAATGCAGTGCGATTCCAAATCGATCGCTGCGCGAATGGTTCGATCCCAGTATCCTGGCATGCGTACAGGAGGCTGCTGGGGAAATCAACGATGCAATCCATCAGCTCCATGCAGCGCAGACGAAGGCGACTGGTGTGTTCCTTCCGTCGATCGTCGAGTTGCCGGATCTCCCAGACTTGGTCGCGCGCTTGACTGGAGCGCCGCGGGGATTCAGTGCGTTCTTCTCCAGGGCAGTGCGTGCTGACCGACGGACGGTGGCTACACATTCGGAAGGTGGCTCATGGCGGGCTGAGCTCTATGATGCGCTGCCGCTAGCGGTGGAATGGCACCGTGCTTACCACGAACTGCGTAGGCAGTGCGAAGCGAAAGCAGGGCTCTTGGGACGCTTCGTCGATCCGGCGACCGTCAAAGTGGACTCCGATGCCCTTGAATCGGCGCTGGAACACGCCAGTGTGATCCACTCACTCACTCGCGATCTTCTCGCCAACCCCAAGATCAGTTCAAAACTTGGCGAGCAACTGGGCGACGGTGGGGAGCTAGCTCAGGACTTCCTGGATGACGGTCGTCAGCTGAGGGAGCTGCTCGGCTCATGGACGGACCTGCTCGACCTTCCGGAGCTTATTGCGCACGCTGAAATGTCTGAGGTTTCTCTGGGCAGGGCAGCCTACTGGGTGCAAGCTCACCGTGCTCCTTTGGAGCTCGCGTGTGACCTTACCGACAAGGTCACTTCGACTACCGGCCGTTTCAGTGCGGATACCAGCGAACATACGTTGGGTTCCATTCGGAAAGCCACAGCATCAGCGCATAAGGCACAGGACGAGGTTGCCGAGTTCCAGAGTACTGAGCTGGACGACCGAAAAATGCTCGGCGCGTCGTATCGGGGTTTGGAAACCACACTCGAATCCGTCGAAAAGTCCCTCGCCGACCACGAGCGTGCGTCCACGGCTGCCGGGCGAATGATTATTTCGGCAATCGGAGCGCTGCGCGCAGACCCTGGAGCCGACACTTCTACCGAGCAGATCGCACTTCTCGGGCGCTACGCGCTCGACGGCAATCCCGATACCGAGCCATTGTCCGAGGCGCTGAAAGTTGCCGACGCGCTCAGGAGCTTGGCTCCGGACGCCCTCGTCGACCCGCAGCGTCGGCGCAGGCTGGTGGCTGCGCTCGCAGACGGGCAGGCGCCCGATGACACCTTGCAGGTGCGCGTGCTTGAAGTTCTTGATGGAGTGCGAGATTGGGAGCAGTCAGTCGGCCAACTCGGCGTGGGTTCGTCAGGTTCGGAGCTCCTGGCCGTGGCTGCGGGGGACGCAGCGACATGGCTTCGCGTCCACCTGCAACCGCTTGCCGAGACCGAGGAGCTGATCCGCACTGTCACGAGGGTCGTCGGCGAGGATCCGGTGCCAACCCTGGCATCCGCTCGTTCAGCAGTAGCCGCAGCCGCGAAGGCACGGGACCTCGAAGAGGCATTCAACGGTAGCCGTGAGGCTTACCAGGCTGTTCTGGGAAGTCTCGAAAGCGGGCTCGACACCGTGCCGGCGCAGATCAGCAATGCTGTGAAGTGGGCTCAGTCCGTCCGTCGGGTTGGAAACCGAGGTAACTCGGCGGCGCTCGACAAGCGGGTTGCGAAGATGATGCTCGAGACAGCGCCGGATAACCTGCTGCGCGTCCATTTTGAGGACTGGCGACGGCAGCACATGGGATTTCTGGACTGCTTCGAGCCCGAACGACGCAGCGAGCTGAAGGATGAGATCTCGCGATCATTGGAAGATGCAGGTGCAGCACTCGATTCGCTCGCGAGTGATCCGTACGGTCCAGAAACGTGGATAGCAAGTCGTGATGCAATGGGGACTCTCGACAAGTACCGCTTGGGTGGGCTGCCGTCGCAGCTCGCGCAGCGAGGAATTTCGGACGGAGACTTTCCGGCCGCAGTCGAGCGCGCCGTGCTGGTCGCGTGGGTGGAGCAGCAGCTCGCAACTGACGAACGACTCGTGCCACATAAGGGCGTAGACCGTGACAGTCTCGTCGAGCGATTCCAAGAATTGGACCGCGAACTCGTCGAGGGCGCGCATGCCGATGTGATCGCCGCCTGTAATGCGCGGCGGCCGAGGAAAACCACTGTTGGGCAAGCCGCGACCATCCGTCGTGAGGCAATGAAACAGCGACGGCATATGCCCGTCCGACATCTGCTCGACGAAACTAGGGATGTGGTGCGGCTGCTCAAGCCGTGCTTCATGATGAGCCCGCTGACTGTCAGCCAGTTCTTGTCGTCCGACTACAGATTCGATGTCGTCATATTCGACGAGGCTTCACAGGTTTTACCGCAGGATGCAGTCAACTCGATCTATCGCGGCGATGCGCTCGTAGTCGCCGGCGACCCGCGTCAGCTGCCCCCAACAGCGTTCTTCAATGCCACGAACGATACTAACGAGGACGATGAGTGGGACGAAGACGAACCCGGCTTCGAGTCGGTCCTCGACAGCTGCAAGGCGAGCGGTATCCTGCGATCGCTCCCGCTATGTTGGCACTATCGGAGCCGTCACGAGCATCTCATTGCCTTCAGTAACCACGAGTTCTACGAGAACGCGATGGTGACGTTCCCGGGATCTCAGGAGGACGGCCACGACATCGGCGTGCAGTTCTTCAAGGTGGACGGGATCTACGACCGAGGCGGACGACGCGACAATCGGATCGAAGCAGAGCATGTGGCGCAGAGGGTGATTCATCACTTCGAGACGCGGCCAAATTTGACGCTCGGTGTGGTTGCCTTGTCGAAGTCTCAGGCGGAAGCGATCGAGGAGGCCATCGAGAATGCGCGTAAATCTCGACCTGGCCTCACAAAGTTCTTCACGGACAGCCGCTTGGATGGGTTCTTTGTCAAGAACCTGGAAACGGTTCAGGGCGACGAGCGCGATGTCATTATCCTCTCGGTTGGGTACGGCCGCGATGCTCAGGGTCGCCTACGCTCCGAATTTGGTCCTATCAACAGGGAGGCCGGATGGCGCCGCCTCAACGTTGCGGTAACGCGTGCGCGTCGTCGTATGGAAGTCGTCGCCTCGTTCCGAGGGGGCGAACTTCCGGACAGTGCCAACAGGAGCGTTCAGCACCTGAAACGCTATCTGGAATACGCGGAGGACGGACCTCGCATTCTTGCGACTCAAGCGATCGATCTCGACGCCGAGCCGGAGAGCCCGTTCGAAGAGTCTGTGCTGCGGGTCCTGACAGAATGGGGATACTCGGTTCAACCCCAGGTCGGTGTTGCTGGGTATCGGATCGATATGGCAATCCGTCACCCTGACGCGCCGGGCGCGTTTGCTCTTGGCATCGAATGTGACGGTGCTATGTATCACTCGTCGAAGGCCGCTCGTGATAGAGATCGATTGCGCGAGGCGGTTCTCCGGGATCTTGGTTGGAAGTTGCACCGGATCTGGGGGACGGATTGGTACCGGGATCGCAATGAGGCTATGAATCGGCTTCGTGCCGCCGTGGAAGCGGCATGTGCCATTGATCGGTATGCCGTGGATACGCCGACAGTGGACGAGTTTTGGGGTGAAGGGTCAGGCCTGGAATTGGAATCGGAACTTTCTCCGATGCCCACTGCGCGCACGGTCGAGTTCGTCTCAGTTGAGGATCGTGCGCGTGAGTGGGCGCAGGAGTATCGGCACCTCAGCGACGACGACCTGCGGAAAACCCGGCAACAAGCACGTCGCTCTTGGGCCGACCTGCAGGACTCTGGTTCCACCGACGCGATCAAGGCGGTGGTGCTTGAAGTGCTTGAGCGTGAAGGGCCGATCGTGGAGGAACTCGTCTTTACACGAGTGAGATCGGCGTGGTTGCTCGCCAAGTCGGGCCAGGTCATTCAAAGGAGAATTCGAACAGTGCTGGACACGCTCGTTCAAAGGAAGCGGGTTGTGAAGGTCGGCGCTGCGTATGACCTTCCTGACCGTGAAATTGTCGCAGCTAGGTTTCCCACGGATCGGTGTCACCGAAAGGTTGGTCACGTGCCTGGAGTCGAGCGGCAGTTCGCGCTTCGGAACGTTGTTGAAGACAGCCCAGGAATTTCGCACGCTGACCTTGTTCGCGAGGTCGCGAGACTATTCGGATGGGCGAGGGTTGGTGCCGACATCAAATCGGCGTTGTCTGCTGATATCGAGGCGTTGGTTGCGAGCGGAGCAGTTCTCGAAACTGTGGGTGGCCTCCTGCCGGGTTCTAGGTAGTGAAGCGGATGTAACAGGTCGACGGCACCCCGATCGGGGAATAGTCGGTTGCATAGCCCTGTGAGTTTGGCCGCCCGGAGTTGGTCCGGTTCTTCACTCGCCTGATGCGGCCAAATGATCCCGCCGCCTCGTCAGGTACGCCCGTTCGGCGGGGTTCTCGGTGGCAGTGATCGCGGCGTCGTATGCCGTCCGTGCTTCAGTGCTACGTCCGAGCCTGCGCAGTAGGTCGGCGCGGGTGGTGTGCCAGGCGTGATAGCCGTCCAGCGGAAGAGCGTCGACGATGGCCAGTGCCACGTTCGGTCCGTCGAGTTCGGCGACGGCCACGGCGCGGTTGAGGGCCACGATCGGCGTCGGTTCGACGGCATACAGCTGGTCGAAGAGCGCGACGATCTGGTTCCAGTCGGTGTCGCGGGAGTCTGCCGCATCGGTGTGGACGGCGTTGACCGCCGCCATGATCTGATAGCGGCCGGCCGGTCCCGGCCGTCCGCAACCCGGGCGAGACATTCACGAACGAGTGCACGACCCTCGGTGATGAGGGCTTGGTCCCAGCCGCCGCGGTCCTGATCGTCGAGAATCACCAGCTCCCCGCCTGCGAAGCGGGATTCGCTGCGTGCCTCGATCAGCAGCATCAGCGCGAGCAACCCGGCCACCTCACCCTCGTCGGGCAGTAGCTGTCGGATGATGCGCCCCAATCGGATCGCCTCGCCGGTCAGCTCGCCGCGCTGGGAATCGTCACCGGCACCTGGAAGATAGCCCTCGTTGAAGACGAGGTAGACGACCGTCAGCACACCGCCCAACCGATCGGTGACGTCGTTGCGGTCGGGCACCCGGAACGGGATATGCGCGGACGTGATCTTGGCCTTGGCGCGGGTGATGCGCTGCGCCATCGTCGTTTCGGCAACCAGGAACGCGCGCGCGATCTCCGGAACCGTGAGCCCACCGAGCAACCGCAGGGTCAGGGCAACGCGTGCCTCCAGGGCGAGCGCGGGGTGACAGCATGTGAAGAGCAAGCGCAGTCGGTCGTCTTCGACCAGGCCGGTGGGCTCGTGTGGGGTTGGGTCGTCGATGAGCATGGCTGCCTGATATTTGTGCTTGCGCAGGGATTCTCGACGGATCCTGTCAATGGCGCGGTTGCCGGCTGTGGTCGTCAGCCACGCGCCCGGGTTCGGCGGTATGCCGTCGCACGGCCACCGCTCGACTGCGGTGAGTAGGGCCTCACCAGCAGCGTCTTCGGCGATGTCGAGATCACCGAAGCGGCGGACGAGCGAGGCCACCACCCGGCCGTACTCCTCGCGGTAGATCCGATCGATCTCCGTTCGGGTGTCTGTGCTCATGCGCCGTCGAACGGACGGATCTCGATCCGCTGCCCGCACACCTTCGACGCTCTCGCGGCGATCTTCGGGGCGGCATCGAGGTCGGGTGCCTCCACGACCCAGAATCCGCCGAGGAACTCCTTGGTGTCCTGGAACGGGCCGTCGGTGACGATCACGTCGGACCCGGTGCCATCGACCGTGGTGGCGGACTCCAGACGGCCGAACCCGCCCGCGAACACCCATGCCCCCTTGGCCTCGAGTTCGTTGTTGAACTTGCCCGTGGCATCGAACTGTGGCTGTGCTTGTTCGAGCGGAACGTCGTACACGCTGGCGTCGACGACGACGGAAAGCAGGTACTGCGTCATGGCGGTTTCCCTGTACCCACTCCACGAACAGGCCTACCCGGATACGACAACCTCACCGAAATTCCCGTACTACTCGAATCATCTCTCCAACCCGCCTATCCCCGGCGGCGTTTGGCGCGGGCAGCGAATTCGTCCAGCATCCGGACTACCTCTGTGGCCTGCCAGATACGGTTCCGTCGACCGTTAGTGATCTGGGTGAGTATCCCCACCGCTACCAACCGGTCGATCGCGATCTGCGCGTTGGCGCCGGTGACCCCGAGAGTGGACGCGACGAGTTTGCCGTCCACGACTGGTTGACGAAGGAGAAGGTCGGCCAACCGATGTACCGCCGAGTCTCGTCGCGCGACTACCTGGGTGCGCCAATCGGCACGAACCGACTCCAGGTCGCGGACGAGTACGCGACCATTGGCGACGGCAGCGAATGAAGCGTCCACGATCGAACGCACGATCGGCTCCATGTTTCCCTTCCGGTACTCGCCGAGCGCCTCGAAGTACTTTGCGGTGTTGTGGAGCAGGCCAGCAGATACCGGAACAGCAACACTCCGCGTGAGTTGACCACCGCGCAGCATCGCCTGAATCAGTGCACGACCGACACGCCCATTTCCATCCGGGAATGGGTGGATGGTTTCGAACTGCGCATGTGCGACTGCGATCTGTGCCACCACCGGCAGATCGACGCGATCGGCGAATGCGATCAAGTCGTCGATCAGTTCGGGAACCCGGACGTGATGCGGTGGTACGAACTGCGCGGTGTGCGGCCCGAGATTTCCGCCGCCGATCCATACCTGCTCCTGCCGCCATCGGCCGGCAATGTTCGGATCGCTGTGTTCGAGCAGCGCCTGATGCATCCGCAGGATCGCTTCCGCGTCGATCGAATCGGACAATTCCAAGGCAGCGTGCATTGCCCTGACGTTTCCCACGATCAGCCGGGCGCTCCGGGAGGCGTGCTCGCCGAGTTCGGCCAACGCGATCTGCCGTGCCCCACTCGTAAGATTCTCGATCTCCGAGCTCGACGCACTCTCGGTGCGAAGCAGGATCGACGCGAACGGAGCGGTGATGTGGCCGACCTCGACGTCGAAACGGGTCAGTTCCGTTGCCGCTTCTTCCGCCAGTGCGTGCAACTCAGTGCTCATCGAGATGGCCTGGTGCGCGATGAAGGGCGGTACAGCTGCTTGATAAGGGCCGGACGTCAGGCGACGTTCGCGCCGGGACCCGTGGTCGGAGGTGGCACTCCACGGGTGTCGCTCGTAGTCGACGGGCGGCCACGAGCGAGTGTTGTCACCCAATGGCATTCCCCAAGTATGTCATTGGATAGCTATCTAAACAATGGTATGGCTAGTGGTGTGTGCCTGGAGTTGCCTGGTCCTGTCGAGTTCACCGAAGCGTTTGGTTCCGTCCAGAAGGTGACGCATGATGACGAGCCTCCAGTCGCAGGCGACTTCGTAGCCCGGAGTCGCCGCGCATTCCAGAACCTGTCAACCGTCCTCGACGAGGCCGGCAGCCGCCTCGCCGACGTCGTGGAATCGCCGCCGTCGCGCTTGCACGCTGAGCCGGTCCATCCGCCGGAATGACCGATCACAACTCCTGCAAGTAACAGAGCATTCGATAGTCCGTGCCCGGCTGTATGTTCACGAACCCGTGTCGTTCGTAGAAGCGGCGAGTGTCGGTGTCGATTTCGTCGACGTTGATGTGCATTTCGATCGCCCCCTGCCCGGTGACGTCGGTGAGTGCCGCAGAGAGAATCTCGGTGCCGATCCCCTTGTCCCGCAACGACGGGCGAACGTAGAGCTCCTCGAGTTGCGCGAGCGGCCCGTCTCCGTACGGGGTGGGTCGCGATGTCAGGTAGGCGAATCCGACCGCATCTTCCCCGTCCAACGCCAGCACAACCAGTACGTCGTCACGGGCCAGCAGCCATTCGAATCGTGACGCGAACTCGTCTGCGGAGGGGGTGGGCGACTCGAACTCGGTGTTGAAGTCGTACAGCAACCGCCCGACCACAGCGGCTTCCGCCGTGGTCGCGCGACGAACTTCGAATCCCTGACGAACTTCGAACTCCTGAGACCGACTCACACCATCCTCCGTTTCGACTCAACCGGCCGCCGACACCGCGATCGAGGAGCCGACGTACTCGTCCTTGTCGACGGAGTCCGCCAGAACCCGGCCGACAGTCTTGCGCGAGACCTTCCGCACCGCGACTTCGCCTGTTGTCGATACGAATTCTTTGCCGGCGACGGGATCATCGGTGAGGTAGATGGGTTGCACGATAGTCCAGTCGAGGCCGCTTTCGCGGACAACCGCTTCCTGCACGGCATGATCCGCCGCCTGATGCTTGATCAGGACCGCGAAGAACAGTCGATCGACCAGACCGAGGCGTGTCGCCGTATCCCCGACCCCATAGGTGCTCTGCACGACGAGACGCCTGGCCCCACCGCGCTTCATCGCGGCAACCACATTGCGGGTTCCCCGTGACCGGACGTCCGCGGCGGTATGTGCAGGGCCGAGCACGCGTACCCGCATCGGGTTCTCGCTGATCCCCAAGGTGACGACGACGGCGTCGTGACCCGTCACGGCATCGGCGACGGTACGGGGATCGGTGACGTCGCCGTCGATGGTTCGCAGATCTCCCTGCCCGGTTTCCAGTTCGCTTGCGTGGCGCGAGAATGCAGTCACCGAGTGACCTCGCCCCACCAACTCTGCGACGACGGCGCGCCCACAACCACCGGTCGCCCCGACTACCAGAACCTTCATCACATTCTCCTTTGATCGAATCCTGAACTGCGGATACGTCCACGCTAAGCAGCATTGTCAGGATGTTCTATGACACATACGCTGGATTACATGTCCATTCGTCCAGACGTGTTGGAGCCATGGTTGCCCCGCGACCCGCTCGCCGAGGCGCTGTATCTGGTGCGCATGCGCGGGGTCTTCTACTCGCACACCGAGGCCACCGGTCCGTGGGGTCTCGAGATACCCCCGTTCGGGAACTGCCTGTCGTTCCACGTGGTGACGCGCGGCGGCTGCTGGCTCGAGGGCGACGGGCAAGCGCCGGTGTACCTGCGTGCCGGAGACCTCGCCCTTGTCCCGCACGGGCGTGGGCACTTGCTGCGCAGCAATCCCGGCGCCGCCATCGAGGGGCGCGTCGACGAATTGCCCCAACAGATGGTGAGCGAGCACTACTCCCTGTTGCGCTGCGGCGCAGGCGGTGCGCCGTCCACCCTCATCTGCGGGGTGGTCAGCTTCGAGCAGCCGGCCGTCGGACGCCTCCTCGACGTACTGCCGTCGCTGATTCACATCGACACGTCCGACGAACGCGATTCACGGATCGCCGACACCCTCCGGCTGATGGCGACCGAACTCAGCCGCCTACGCCCCGGCGGGGAAGCGGTCACCACCCGGCTCGCGGACATCCTCGTCATCGAGGCGATACGGACCTGGCTGGCCGATGATTCGGCTGCTGGCACCGGCTGGCTCGGCGCACTCCAGGACCCGCAACTCGGACAGGCCGTCGCCGCGATTCACCGGGCACCCGGCAACGACTGGACCGTCGAATCGCTTGCACGCGAGGCCGCGATGTCTCGCTCCGCGTTCGCGGCCCGGTTCACCGAACTCGTCGGAGAATCGGCGATGCGCTACGTCACCCGCTGCCGGATGGACCTCGCCCGCTCGCGCCTCGAGCGCGGCGACACCACTGTCGCTGCCGTCGCCACCGAACTCGGCTACCTGTCCGAAGCGTCGTTCAGCCGGGCGTTCACCCGCACAGTCGGCAGCTCACCCGGTGCCGTCCGCCGCGCAGGAAAGTCACGAGCACTCGCCGGAGTGCCTTGACGCTTCCGGACCACCATTCGCGGGTATCCCAGAGCAGCGTGGAATACGTATGACGGTGGCTCGTCAATTCCCGAACTCGGCGGCGAGTTCCTGTGCCCGCGATGCAGGTCGTCGCCGACGAAAGCCTTGACAACATACAACCAAATGGTTGTATGTTGGGGAGGTGACCGAGAACGACGAGGACCGGGCAGACGCCCTGTTCCATGCACTGTCCGACCGGACCAGGCGCGACATCATGCGCAGGGTGCTGGCGGGGGAGTACTCGGTTTCCACGCTCGCGGAGAAGTACGAGATGAGCTTCGCCGCGGTGCAGAAACACGTGGCCGTGATGGAGAGGGCCGGCCTGATCACCAAACGGCGCAGTGGCCGCGAGCAGTTGGCCAGCGGCGACGTGGTGGCGGTGCGGTCGGTGGCGTCCATGCTCACCGAGTTGGAACAGGTGTGGCGTGGACGCATAGCACGCATCGACGAAATGATCGCCACCGAATCGACCACAGCATCACCAGACCAGGAGGACTGAACCATGCCTGTCACCGATGTCCAGCACGATCTCGACAAGCTCACCCTGACCATCACCGCCGAGTTCGCCGCGCCGGTGGAGCGCATCTGGCAGGTCTACGCCGACCCGCGCCAACTCGAGAAGGTGTGGGGTCCGCCGACCTACCCGGCCACCGTGGTCGACCACGACCTCACGCCCGGCGGCCGCGTCACGTACTTCATGACCGGCCCCGAAGGCGACAAGCACGCCGGCTATTGGGAAATCACGGCCGTCGACGAGCCGAGAAGCTTCACTTTCGTGGACGGCTTCGCCGATCTCGATTTCAATCCGAACCCCGAGATGCCACGTTCGACGAACGTCTACACGTTCACCGAGCACAACGGAGGAACCCGAGCCACCTACGTGGGCACCTACGAGTCCGCTGACGGGCTCCAGCAGGTGCTGGACATGGGTGTGGTCGAGGGAGCGTCGTCGGCCATCAACCAGATCGACGACCTGATCGCCGCCTGAATCGCGCCGCGCCGTCCGTCGGCCGACCGGTCATGCCGATGGACGGCCGCGAGGTGTCCACGGCAGCCAGTGTCCGTCGGCCGGCGGCTGGACAGCCTTGGCACGTAGTTCAGCAGCCCGCGACCGGGTCAGGCTGGCAGCACTGCTGCCGCCCCAGGCGTTTCCCGTCCATTTGTGTGTGAGAACGGGCTGGATTCGGCCGGTGATGTGCTCGGACAGTTGCCCAGATGTCAGCGCTTCGGAGTACTTGGCCAGGCCCCGCCGGCACTCTTCGGCGTCCTCATCGCATGCGTCGCATCCGCACGCGGGTAGCGCGAAGTGCTGCCAGGCGCCGGCGTCGATGGACAGTCCAGGAAATGACGTGAAGGTGATCGTGAGCGGCGCTTGATCCGGACGGACCGGAGTGACCTGCACCGTCTCCAGTGGTACGACATCCGACGACTTCCAGGGTTTCGCCGGCCCGCGGGTGACAGTCACCTCGAACCGTCGTTCCAGTTCCGAAACGAGTTCTTCGGCAGCTGGGATGAGCGGAGCGAACCGTTCCGGGTTTGTCACTCGCCCGTACGCCTCTTCGGGTGGATCGTCCATCGCTGCCTCCCTGCTGATCAGAGCAGTGCTGTCATTAAAGTACTGTTCGGGTCGCTGACGTAGTCGCCGAATGGCGGGCATTCGACGAAGCCCGCTCGGCGGTACAGGCGACGTGCCGACTCGAAATACGCCATCGATCCGGTCTCCAACGAGATCCGAGCAACCTCTCGACCCTTCGCATCTCGAATGAGGTGCTCGAGGAGAATTCGCGCGATTCCCTGTCCACGCCATTCGGGGTCCGTGCGCATGCTCTTGAGTTCCTCGTGACCAGAATCGAGCTGGGCGAGGGCCCCGGTGGCAACTGTCGCGTCGCGTTGGTGCACGACCCACAACCGGACCGACGGGCGCATGAGGTCCGACATCTCGAGGGCATGCTGGCTCACATCCGGAGCTGTTGGTGCAATGTCGTCCAGATGAGCCTGCAGGAACTCGCCAAGGCGCGGATCGCTGAAATCCGCTCGCTCGATTCGGGTCTCCATGCACAGATCGTGGCATGCGCAGGATGCGCGGCAGATGAAGCGGCGCGGCGCGTTCATCAGGCGTGCGCGTCGGCGAGTTCGCGGATGGCGGCGGCGAGAACCGAGAAGCCACGGCCGACCATCGTCACCGCGAGACCGTACCTGTCATCGCAGATCATTACTTTAGAACTAGTTTAATGTATGGGTGTTGACGAGGTGACGTTCTCGGAACTGCAATTGCAGGGAAAGGCGACGGTCGAGCGGCTGCACAGGTCGGCGGCCCAGTCGCTACTGGTACGACGTCGCGATTCCGAGGACTTGGTACTCACGACGACGGCGCGGGTGGAGCTCGAGTGCACGGCGGCGTCGGTGACAACGCGCATGTTCGCGGCGGTGATGCAGAGCGACGGCAGGGCTCGTGAGTTGGTCGCAGATGTGCTGCCCGAGGTATTCCCATGGGTGGCGTTCCTGTCGCAAGAGGAGATTCGGGAGTTCGTGCGCGAGTTGGTGGAGACGCTGCGGGCCGCAGAATCGATCGACAACCCAGCTCCCGTGGTGCAGGTGATCGATGCCTGGCGGCACACTGCCGAAGTTCTGGCTGATCCTGAACTGGCTGAAACCCTTGCCACCGACACCGGTGACGATCATGGCGCGGTTCCGCCGCCGCGTGTTCTGTGAGCCCGAAGCGCGGTGACCGGGTGGCCCCACCTGACCGCGTGGAGTGCGCTTCGCTCGCGAACCGATGCGCCCGCGCCGACCCCACGCCACCACCAGCTCAAAGGCTCCCTCGCTACCGCCGAACACGGTGGGACGGTGATGGAGCAGTGGCAATACGAAGTCACCGGAGGAGGCCGCATCTGGTATCTCGTCGACATCGCCCGGCACACTCTGTGGATCAAGGCTGCGGGTACCGGCCACCCCAAAGCTACCGACTGAGGGCAGAATTGGAGTTCGTCATCCCTGCCCGCGGGCTTCCATCAGGAGCCGGATGGCCTTCGGGCCGACGCCGTGCAGCGCTCCGAGTTCGTCCAGATTGTCGGGCAGGTCGGACACGGTGGAGTACCCGGCATCGATGAGCGCACCCGTCGCGGGCCTGCCGATCCTGATGCCGGCGAACTCCGGGCCACGGTCTTCCATACGTTCAGCTGCCATGCAGTCAGTGTTTCACCGATCCGGCATCTCGCTGCCGTACATTGAAAGTGGTCTAGCTCATGGAGGAAACGATGGCCACCATCGTCATGACAGGTGGGACTTCCGGGTTCGGGGCAATCGCTGCCGAGCGCCTGACCGCAGCAGACGGTGCTCGGTTGGTGCAGGGCGCACGTCGATACACAGCGGTGGGCGAACCGATCCCGCTCGACCTGACCGAACTCGCATCGGTGCGTTCCTTCGCCGCCGAGGTGTGCAAATCGCTGGGCGACGCACCCATCGATGTCCTCGTGCTCAACGCCGGAATCGTTCGGCCCGACGCCGAAGGTCGAACGCCCGACGGGTTCGAAACGACCTTCGCCGTCAATCATCTGGCGCACTATCTGCTGCTGCGCCTGTTGCTGAACAGGCTGGCCGCCGGCGCGGTTGTCACCCTCACGAGCAGCGGAACCCACGACCCGTCCATCGACGCCGGGCTGGTTCCGCCGCGTCACGCCGACGCAGCGCTGTTGGCGCATCCCGATCGCGATTTCCGTCTCGATCCGCGGCCCAGCAAGGCAGGGCAACACGCCTACACGGCGTCGAAGCTGTGCGCCGCACTCACCGCCCGTGCGCTGGCCGCGCGCCCCGACATCCGAGACCGGAAGATCACGGCGATTGCCTACGACCCGGGGCAGGTCTTCGGGACCGGGTTGGCCCAGAGTCTGCCGCTGCCGATGCGCACCGCATGGTCGGTGCTGGGCGCATCGGTCCTCGCCGGGCCGCTGCGCAGCCTCAACAGCAATCTGAACACTCGTTCGGACGCGGGAAACGCCCTGGCCGACCTGGCACTCGGTGTGGCATCGCCGCCGCCCGGACGTACGTATGCCGCACTGCGCAAAGGGGATCTGTGCTGGCCAGACCCCTCTGATCTAGCGCGCCGCGACGACCTGGCCGAGGCGTTGTGGGACGACAGCGCCAGACTCGCCGACGTGTAAGCCTGCCTACGCAGGTATGATTTTAGTATGACGGAAAGAATCACGGTCAGCCTGCCTGACACGGATCTCGCCGTACTCGACGGGTATGTGCAGGACAAAAGATTGTCGGGCGGCCGTTCTGCGGGAGTGCAGGCGGCGATCCGGATGTTGACCACCGCCGGTCTCGAGCGTGACTACGCGGCCGCGTTCACCGAGGAAGCGGACGAGTTGTGGGATGACACCGTTGGTGACGGTGTCAGGTGATCCGGCGCGGCGACGTGCGGTGGGTCGACCTCGACCCTGCTCAGGGCAGTGAAGCGGCCAAGAGTCGGCCGGCGGTTGTGGTGAGTAACGATCGCGCCAATCTGACCGCGGAGCGACTGGGGAAAGGGGTGGTCACCGTCGTGCCTGTTACGTCGAACATCGAGTCCGTCTTCCCGTTCCAAGTAGAGTTGGACCCAGAAGATTCCGGGCTGCGGCACCCGTCGAAAGCCCAAGCCGAACAGGTCCGTTCGGTCTCGGTTCGTCGTATCGGCGCCGCTGCGGTCGGGCATCTGCCCGCCGACGTCGTGACGAAGCTCGACCAAGCGTTGCGACTACATCTCGAACTTTGACCGAGACCTGGCGTCGAGTATTGGAGGAAGTGTGCAAGAGATCGATCCCACCCGGCGCGCGCAGATCGTGGACGTGTTGGTGGACGCATTCGCCGATCTGATGGAGGCGGACCCGAGTGCGTTCCGCACCAAGTTCCGGAAGATGGCCGCCGACCCGTTCGCCTTCTACCGGGGCAGTGCCTGCATCTACTACAACGACCTGCGGGATTTCGACGACCCGTGGGCGGACGAGCGCACGGGTCGCGTGTGGATTCACGGCGACCTTCACCTCGAGAACTTCGGGACGTACATGAACTCCGAGGGCACGCTGATCTTCGACGTCAACGATTTCGACGAGGCCTATGTGGGGCACTTCAGTTGGGATCTTCGTCGGTTCGTCGCCAGTCTCGCGTTGATGGGTTGGCAGAAGGCTCTCCCCGAAAGCACGGTCCGTGAGCTCGCGGAGACGTATCTGCGCAGTTACATCGAGCAGGTTGAGCACTATGTACGCCGTGACATGGACGACGAATACGCGGTGGGGCTGGACAATTCGCGCGGCGCCATCCGTGATCTGCTGCTCAGTGCTCGCACGTCGACCCGGATAGGCTTGCTCGACAAGGTCACGGTGGTCGAGGACTACGACCGGCGCTTCCGTCGCGGACGCGGTGTACGCGATCTCGACGAGGCGGAATATGCCAGCGTGCGTCGGGCATTCGAAACCTATGTCGAGCGGCTTCCCGAGGGAAAGCGGTCCGAGCGCCCGGACTTCTATCGGATCAAGGATGTGGTGGGGCGTAAGGGTTTCGGAATCGGCAGTGCCGGCCTACCCGCCTACAACGTGTTGATCGACGGAGCATCGCAGGCCCTCGAGAACGACATCATTCTGTCCCTCAAACAGGGCAACTACGCGGCGCCGAGCCGCATCGTCGAGGAAGCAGCCGTCCGCGACTATTTTCAGCACGAAGGTCACCGCACCGTGGTGAGCCAGCGTGCCCTGCAGGTTCACACCGACCCGCTGCTCGGGTACACGGAGATCGGCGGGGTCGGGTTCCTGGTGTCCGAACTGTCCCCGTACGAACTGGATCTCGACTGGTCCGATCTCACCGAACCGGAAGACATCGCCCCCGTGCTCGAGGATCTCGGCCGGGCGACCGCGAAGGTGCACTGTGTCTCCGACGAAGACAGCGATCAAACACTGGTGACGTTCCAGACCGAGGACGCCATCCATGGCGTCATCGACGGTCATGTCGACGAATTCTTGGCCGAGATCATCGACTTCGGCATCGCATACGCCGAAGTGAGCCGTAAAGATCACCAATTGTTCGTGAATGCGTTCCGTGAGGACGAGATCGCGGGCGTCACCGCACGTTCGACGTAGACCTGATCGGCAGACGACGGCGAGGGGCACACTGGGGTCATGCCTTCCACCGCGTCGGTCGTCCGAGCACTGGTAATCGTGTTCGCCGTCGTCGTTGTGCTGCTCGCTGCGGTGTGGGTGCTGCAACGTCGGCTGATCTACTTTCCCGATACCACGGCTGTGCCGCCGGCAGACCAGGTGATCGCAGGCGCGCAGGACGTCACCCTGACCACCTCGGATGGGCTGAAACTCGGTGCCTGGTACGTGCCTCCCGGTGCCAACGATCGCGGAGTCACGGTCCTGGTGGCGAGCGGCAACGGCGGTAACCGGTCCGGACGCGTAGAACTGGCGGTTGCCCTGGCCGAGGTCGGCTTCGCCACTCTGCTCTTCGACTACCGGGGATACGGCGGCAACCCGGGAAACCCCACCGAGGAGGGCCTGGCACGCGATGTTCGATCCGCCTACCGGTACCTCACCGTCGAGCGGGGAGTGCGGCCCGAGCGGCTGCTCTACTTCGGGGAGAGCATCGGCGCCGCCGTGGTTGCGGAGTTGGCCACGGAACATCCACTGGCAGGAATGTTGCTGCGTTCGCCGTTCACCGACCTCGCATCGGCGGGCCGGCACCACTACCCGTTCCTTCCCCTCGGGTTGCTGTTGTGGGACGAGTACCCGGTGGTCGAGTACGTGTCCACGATCGACGTGCCGACCACCGTCGTGTACGGCACCGCGGACGAGATCGTTCCGCCCGAGCAGAGCGAGCAGGTGGCCGATGCGGCCCTCGGCCCGGTGGAACGGGTAGTCCTTCCTGGGGTGGGCCACAACGACGAGGTGATGTACGGAGGTACCCGAATCGTCGAGGCAACCGTCGCACTCGCCGAACGTGCGGTGGAGTCCTAGTTCGACACGCCGCCGTCTCCTCGATTCTGTAATTGCACCCGCGCCCCATGCGGCACTGTGGAAAGACCACAACCGAGGACTTCGGAGATGCACATGCGAGTCGCGCTGTTCGCCACCTGTATCGGCGACACGATGTTCCCGAACGCCGTCAAGGCCACAGCTCTGCTGCTGACCAGACTGGGGCACGAGGTGGTGTTCCCGCCCGGACAGACCTGCTGCGGTCAGATGCACGTCAACACCGGTTACCAGCCCGACGCCCTACCTCTGGTTGCCAACTATGCCGAGAACTTCGGGGATCGTTCCATCGACGCCGTGGTGGCACCGTCCGGGTCGTGCGTCGGCTCGGTGCGGCATCAGCACGAGATCATCGCCGAGCGCTACGGCAGCCCCGCGTTGTGCGAGCAGGTGGAGACCGTCAAGTCCAGGACGTACGAGCTGTCCGAGCTGCTCGTCGACGTCCTCGGCGTCACCGATGTCGGCGCCTACTACCCGCACCGGGTCACCTATCACCCCACCTGCCATTCGCTTCGGATGCTGCGCGTGGGCGACAAGCCGTTGCAGTTGCTGCGTGCGGTGCGTGAAATCGATCTCGTCGAACTCCCCGAAGCCGATTCCTGCTGCGGGTTCGGCGGCACCTTCGCGCTCAAGAACGCGGAGACGTCGACGGCCATGATGGCGGACAAGATCAGCAATATTTCCCGAACGGAGGCCGAGTTCTGTTGCGCCAGTGACTCGTCCTGTTTGATGCACATCGGCGGCGGTATGACACGACTGCAGACGGGTGTGGCCACGGTGCACCTCGCCGAGATCCTGGCCTCGGTCGAAAAATCGGTCGCTCCACCTGCGGAGGCAAGCGCATGAGTCCGGTCGAATTGGGACTACCGGCGTTGCCGCCCCGCGCCCCGCACGGCTCCGGCAACCTGCGCGGTACGGAAACGTTCCCCGCAGCAGCCCATCACGAGCTGGCGAACAACCAATTGCGCCGCAACCTCGGCAAAGCCACCCACACCATCCGCGAGAAGCGCCTCCACGTCACAGGTGAACTGCCCGACTGGGAGCAACTGCGCGATGCCGGTTCGGCCATCAAGACCGACGCGATGAACCGCCTCCCGGAGTTGCTCGAACAGCTCGAGGAGGCGGTGACCGCCAGGGGAGGAGTCGTGCACTGGGCTGCCGACGCGAACGAGGCCAACGAAATCGTCACCCGATTGGTCAGGGAGGCCGACTCGGAGGAGGTCATCAAGGTCAAGTCCATGGCCACGCAGGAGATCGGGCTCAACGAGCACCTCGAGGATCAGGGAATCCGGGCCATCGAAACCGACCTTGCCGAACTCATCGTCCAACTCGGACACGACACGCCCTCACACATTCTGGTTCCGGCCATCCACCGCAATCGTTCGGAGATCCGGCAGATCTTCCTCCGTGAAATGCCAGGCGTGGATGCCGATCTCGATGACAACCCGGCGAACCTCGCGGCCGCGGCCCGCAGGTTCTTGCGGCACAAGTTCATGACCACACCCGTCGCGATCTCGGGGGCCAACTTCGCCGTCGCCGACACCGGGACGCTCGGGGTCGTCGAATCGGAAGGCAACGGACGCATGTGCCTGACGTTGCCGCAGACGCTCATCACCGTGATGGGTATCGAGAAGGTGTTGCCGACGTATTCGGACCTCGAGGTGTTTCTGCAACTGCTGCCACGCTCGTCGACGGGGGAGCGGATGAACCCGTACACGTCGATGTGGACCGGGGTCACTCCTAACGACGGCCCTCAGAGTTTCCACCTGGTGTTGCTCGACAACGGGCGCACCGCCGCGCTCGCCGACAAGATCGGCCGCGAGGCCCTCAACTGCATCCGCTGCTCAGCGTGTCTGAACGTGTGCCCGGTCTACGAGCGCACCGGCGGCCACGCCTACGGCTCCACCTACCCGGGACCGATCGGTGCGGTGCTCACTCCACAGCTGACCGGCATCGACGACAAGGACGATCCGAACGCGTCGCTGCCTTTCGCGTCCAGCCTGTGTGGGGCGTGCTTCGATGCGTGCCCGGTGAAGATCGACATCCCGTCGCTGCTGGTGGAGCTGCGGCATCAGAAGGTGGAGAAGTCCCGATTCGGCGCCGAAGCGGCGGCCATGAGGGCGGCGTCGTACGCGATGTCGTCTGCGGCACGTTTCGGTGCCGCGCAGAAGGCCACCGGGATCGGGCGTCTGATGGCGGGGCGTAAGGGCAGAATCTCGACCTTGCCGCCCCCGTTGAACGGGTGGACTGCTGCCAGGGACATTCCGAAACCCCCGAAGCAGACGTTCCGGGACTGGTGGGATTCGGACGAAGGCCGGGCGACGATCGCGGCAGCCAAGCCGGAGGAGCAGAAATGACATCTCGGGAGGTGATCCTGGGCCGTATCCGGGACGCGATGACGTTGGCTCCGCCGGTGCCGCAGCAGATTCCACGCGAGTACCGCACCCGGCGAATGATGGACGACGCCGAGCGCCTGGAACTGTTCGTCGACCGGTTGGTGGATTACAAGGCCCACGTACACCAGTGCGTCGGCGCCGAATTGTCCGCGACAATCGCGCAGGTTCTGGAAGAGGTCGGATCACGCCGGGTGGGCGTGCCGGTCGGCCTGGACGATTCGTGGCTTTCGGAGTTCACCGGTGAGGTTGTGGTGGATTCTCCGGATGTTCCCGCGCCGGAGCTGTCCTCTCTCGATGGCGTGGTCACCGCGTCGACGGTGTCCTGTGCCGAGACCGGGACCATCTTTCTCGACGGCAGCCCCGATCAAGGCCGCCGTGCGCTGACGCTGGTGCCCGACTTGCACGTGTGCGTGGTGCCGCTCGCCACCGTCGAGGTCGGTGTCCCGGAGGCCATGGCCCGACTCGTGCCGGAACGTCCGACCACGCTGATCAGTGGCCCGTCCGCGACCTCGGACATCGAGCTCGAGCGCGTCGAAGGAGTGCACGGCCCCCGCAACCTGCACGTGGTGATCGTGCGCTGATCAGGTTAGGCAATAGGGGACGGGCTGTGGCGTGTCCCCAGTAGCCGAGTCCACCTTGCTTTGGAGTCCTGTGCTCTCGAAATCGTGCCGGAAGGGACGATGAATGACATCGCTGGGAATGACATGGCTGGCCGGAAGAAGCACTGGCAAGACCAACGACGAGATCGCCGCCGACCTCGAGGTGTCGACCACAACGTTGTACAACTGGCGCCGCCAACGATCGAGCGCCTAGGTGGTGGAAGACGTTGACGCTGCCTCAGACGTAGAACGGCGCACGTGACCGGACCTGTCACGTGCGCCGCAGATCAGATCAGCCGATCGTAAAGCTGAAGTTGTTCAGCGGGTTCGAGTCGAGCGGCGTCACGGACGCAAACGCGGCCGCGCCGAAGGAACAACCATCGAGGTGCAGCTCTTCGCTGGCACCGGCCTCCAGCGTCGGGATTGTCCATTCATCGGAGACCCCGAACGTCCGGGCACTCACTTGCACGTCCGTCGCATCCTCGCTGCCCTCGTTCTCGACGGTGATGGTGCACAGCCTCCAGGTCGGTCCGTCAAGCGGGGGGCCTTCGATCTGGACAGACAGATCCACCCCGTCGGCCGCGTCCGACGAACCCAAACTCGAGTTGTCATCGCCTTCCTGGTCGGCAGATGCGAGCCCTGCGCTCCCAAGAGTCAGCGCCACGGCGGCACCCAGAATTGTCACTGCTGATCGAACGTTTCTCACGATGCTTCACTCCCTTTGGGGTCATGTGGAGTCACGAAATCAGTGTGTTCTGCGTCATACGCGTGGAGAGCGTACCAGTCTCGGTGAACGCGGGACGGAATTTCGGAGAAGTCCACTCGCACAACGGTTTCTGCGTCAATTCCACCTCGCGCACCCCAGGCACCTCCTATTCTCCGTTTCTGTCCCGCAGCGCTTCTCGTCGTGACGGTGTGCCACCAGACTGCGTGGCTAGGGGGTGCTACCACCTCGGAGTGAGGAGTGAGTTTTGCGTGTCAGCGCTCATCCCTCGGTATGGGGCCGAGGGGCGAACTCCTTCAGTGGCCATCTCGGTTAACGAAAGCGATGCCGATTGCGATATCGAATGTGACGACAACCACATTGGGTGGTGCGCGGGGAGGTGGCGTCCACCGGTTCCGGTGGAAATCGGCCTCCATTCGTCGGGCGGCGTACAGCTATCTCAGGAGTGAAGGGACGACCTCCATGACGAACACGTTCGCACGTTCGTTGGTGGCAATCGCCGGCACCACGGTGCTTGTCGGGGCTGGAATGGGTATTGCCACTGCAGTACCGGATTCGGGAGGCACCGGCTCGTCAGAGGGCACCTCGCAGGGGTCTGTCAATCAGTCCGACGCTGCAGACGAAACCACCACCGGGGAGCCGACCGCTACGGGTGAGCCGACCGCCACCGGGGACCCCACCGATACCGTGGAACCCACGGACGCGAACCTGCCCACAACTGTGGTCGTACCCGCTCCTTCGCAGCAACGAGACACCAGCGGTCGTGCGCCGATTAGGTCGGTGCCCTCCGGTCCGATCTATAAGCCCGGGCCAACCTCGATTCCGGCGATCTGATGGACGTTCGAGGTCGGGTACTGGGAGGGGTCGGAGCCGTGATCGTGGCTTCGGCCCTCCTGGCAGGCTGTGGGTCGGACTCGCCGTCGCCGGACGCTGAGTCCGTAGGGGACTCGGTGGAGATCACCGGGCCCGCCATGATCTGCCGCCTCCGGTCAAGGCCACCACCAGCCATCCTGCGGCCCCGGTCAATGTCAGACTCCCGGACGGCAGCACCGGCCCGATCATTCCGGTAGCCACCACAGATCAGGGTGTCCTCGAGCCGCCACAGCGGGTGGACACTCTCGGCTGGTGGGTCGACTCCGATATGCCCGGTCAGAAGGCGCCAGGCAACTGCGGTGGAACCATCGTCGTAACGGGCCACATCAACGAGGCGGGCCAGGGCGTCGGCTTTGCGAACAAATTCATCGGTCTGAAACCCGGTGACTTGGTGACCGTGGAGACCAAGTCCGGTGGTGCCAGAACCTATGAGGTCCAATCGGTCGTGCACTACAACAAGTCGGCGAACGCACTTCCCGTCGACCGCCTCAATCGACTCGAGGGCCCAGAACAGTTGGCGCTCATTACATATGGAGGGAGGTTTGTGGGGTCGCCGTTCGGGTACGAGGACAACGTCGTGGCGTGGGCGACCCCGGTAGGCCCGATGGCGTGAGTGACTCCGTGTTCGGGCACGTCGGCGATACAGGGTGACATCCCCGGGTTGTCGTCGAAGAGTTCATCTTTGGAGATTCGTCATGTTCGTTCTCAACAGCATCAAGCGGACGCTGGCCGTGGTCGCCATCGTCGGCGCGGCCACCTTGGTAGCTCCGACGGCTGCGTCGGCCAGTCCGGGGACGGTGCCGCACATCGACCCCGCCGACGGACTGTGCCTGTTCGAGTCCGGCGGCAGCCACCAGCTTCACCTGACGGTCGGTCCGTACGATTTCGGAACTGTCTGCCTGCCCTGACGCCGCAACCGCCTGACACCAGATCAATGGGTTGGATTCGACTTGGTGAAATCGACCCGACGGCGGTGGTTGGACATCGTGGTGACGACACAGGTGCCGAGTGGCCCGCTGCGGTCGTAGAGGGTTGCGGTACCGATCGAGATACCGTCAGAGCCGACAGCATTCTCGGCGTACAGGCCGAGTTCGTACCCCCGTGGCAGTCTCGACAGGGTGAGAGTCACATCGCTGTTGATGTATCCGGCGCCGTGTGAACCCCAATGACACACAAGATTGGTGGCATCGCCGAGGATCGCAGCCCGTTGAAACGGTGAAATCGCCTCGCCCGCCACGAGTGGGGGAAGACTCTGCCATGTGGCCTTACGCTCTGCGTTCTGCGTTGCCGCGAAATCGTGTGTCCATTCTTGATCACCACTCTTGAACAGGGGTGGTGATCCGTCAGGGGAGAGGCAGCCTTCTGGCGGCATCGGCACATCAGATGGGGCGCTCCACACCTGCCCTTCCGGTTCGGTGCCGGTGGTCAGAAAGGCAACCGACGCGCGCGCCCGCGTCTGTTCGTCCTGCACGATGGAAGCGTCGGCGACCGTGATCCGCGAGCGCTCGCGGGCGACCTCGCTGTTTATTCGAATGGGTTCGTTGCCGACGGGGCTGAACAGGTCCACGGTCAGTCGCGCGGGAACAAAATCTGCAGGGCAGTGCTTTTCGAGTTGGCGTGCCAGTATTCCGCAGATGCCGGTACCGCTCAATTGAGTTGGGGACCACGGACTGACGGCCAGTGGTTCTGCCACAAGCAGGCCCTCTGATTCGGTGAAGAAGCTGACCACCTGGCCTCCATTCGATGACTATGCCGGAATCACATCACGTCGAACCTTAAGGGTTCGCACGGGCCGCTGCGATCGAGTCCAGGAAACAACAAGGCGCGAAACACTCGTTTCGTGTAACGTTCGTTACATTCCGTGGGCGAAAGGAGAGGCTGTGGGGACTCGACCCAATCCAGTGCGGCGTGCCGAGTTGCTGGAAGCGGCGATCGACTACGTCCACGAGCATGGTCTGGGGGAGTTGTCGCTACGTCCGCTTGCCCAGGCGATCGGCACCAGTGCACGAATGCTCGTGTATCACTTCGGCTCCAAAGAGCAGTTGATCGCAGAGGCTCTCGACGGTGTCCGGGTCCGACAGCGTGCCCGTGTCGAGAAGTGGCTGTCCGACGCTGACAGGTCCGAGTTCGTCGATCTGTTGGACCGGTTTTGGCAATGGAGCTCGTCCGTGGAGTCAGAATCCTATGCGCGCCTGTTCTTCGAGGCCTACGGAATGTCTCTCATCGACCAGACGCGGCTCCCTGGCTTTCTCGACTCCGCCGTGTCCGAATGGTTATCGGTGATGACAGCCGCGTTGACGGACGCAGGTGTCCCGGGGGAAGCGGCCCAGGACCTCGCGACCGGTGCGTTGGCAGCGCACCGTGGCCTGCTCCTCGACCTACTGGCCACCGGCGATCGATTGCGGGTGGACCGGGCACATAAACGAATACTGACCGGGTTCGAGCGGGAATTGTCGCAATTGATCGCCACCCAGCGGGAGGTGTAGCAATGCAGAACGTCGATGTGGTGGTTGTCGGCGGCGGGCTGTCGGGGTTGGTGGCCGCGAGGGAGCTGACACGCGCCGGGCTCGAAGTGCGGGTCGTCGAGGCGCGGGATCGGATCGGAGGTCGAATCCACACGGTTAGCGACACTCACGGGGCACCGGTCGAACTCGGCGCCGCGTTCATCGGCCCCGAGCAACACGCTATCCGCCGACTTGCCACGGAGTTCGAACTCGACCTGATCCCTACTTGGGACTCGGGAATGCACTTGGGGGAGTTCGCCGGCCGACGGCATCGATGGCAAGGGAGCACACCGCGACCTTCGCCCACCGCGATGTTGCCCGCGGCAGCGATCCTGGCGAGGTTGAATCTGATGGCGCGCACGGTGCCCACGGCGAGACCCTGGTCCGCTCGGCACGCGCGGCGGTGGGACTCGATCTCGGTCGGCACATGGCTCGACAATCGGAGAATGGGTGACGAGGCGCGGGCGTTGATCAGCGCGAGCCTGCGATCCATCTTCGCCGCAGACACCCACGAATTGTCATTGCTGCACGCACTGATGTGCATCAACTCGGCCGGAGGATTTCGTAAGTACATGCGCAGCAGCGGCGCCCAGCAGGCCAGATTCGTCGACGGCGCCCAGAGTCTGTGCACAAGCATCGCAGCCGAACTCCGCCACGCTCCGGTCCTCAACACTGCGGTGCGTGGGATCGAACAGACGGATACAGGTGTTGAAGTCACTGCCGACCTCGCCACATTCCGCGCCCGTTACGCGGTAGTTGCTGTGCCCCCAGCGCTTTCGTCACAGATCGCCTTCGCACCCGAGATCTCGAAGAACCAGAGGGACCTGGTCGACTCCACGAGGCCTGGCAAGGTCCTGAAGTACCACCTCTACTACCGGCAGCCGTTCTGGCGTACGGCAGGTCTCAGCGGCAAGACCATGGCCTCGAGCGAGCTGGTGAATGTCACCTTCGACCACAGCCCCCTGGCCGGGCATGGGGTGCTGGTCGCCTTTGTCGTCGGCCGTCATGCCGAAACCCTGCTGAATCGACCAGCCGAGGAACGGCTAGGTCCTGTCTTGGACTGTCTTGTAGACAGATTCGGTTCGCAGGCGCGCCATCCCACCCACATGTATGTGCATGCATGGAACGAGGACGAATGGTCCGGCGGTTGCTTCGCCGCCTACTTCGCCCCAAACAAATGGACGGAACATCGCACAGCGATGCACACACCGCACGGTCGCGTGTACTTCGCCGGAACCGAAACAGCCACCAGGTATTTCGGTGCCATGGAAGGAGCGGTCACCGCCGGCCAGCGAGTGGCCGCCGAGGTACTGGCCGCCTGAGAACGGTTCGAAACGGCCGACCCGTTCGCCCTTCTACCGGGGCCTGGCTACCCGCAGCACGCGGGTTCTTGCCCCACAAGTTCATGACCACGTCGGTCGCGATCTGGAGTGCCGACTTCGCCGTCGACGGAGACCGGGACGCTCGGAGTCGTCGAATCGGAAGGCAACGGGCGCACGTGCCTGACGTTGCCGCAGACGCTCATCACCGTGATGGGTGTCGAGAAGGTGTTGCCGACGTATGCGGACCTCGAGGCGTTGCTGCCACTGCTGCCGCGCTCGTCGACGGGGGGAGAGTCCACCGTTTGCGGCCCTCGACGTTGTCGGGTAGGGCATGACGGGCACAGCTCGATGAGCGATGACGACAACGTGGGCTCTTGGTTTGGGTAGTCCGACCATCATGATCAGTTGCCCTTCCGCGACCTCGGACATCGAACTCGAGCGCTTCGAGGGTATGCGTGGGCCACGCAACCTGCACGTGGCGATCGTGCGCTGATCAGGCCGTTCGGGAACACCGCCGCGCAACCAGGTGCATTTCCGGAAACCGATGATCGTCGTCCGGCCTGCTGATCGTCCGCCACATCTCGTCGAACCCCGCATCTGCCAACACGTTGGCGAGATGATCGGGATTCCACCGCCACGCCGGTGCCGCGCGATGATCGAACTCGGCGACGGTTGCGGTGTCATTGTCGGCGAGCTGGCAGGCGACCGCCACCAAGGCTCCTGGCCTCATGCGTGCGCTCCACGCCGACAGCACCGCAGGAATCTGCGCCGGAGGTACGTGGATGAGGCTGAAGCGAGCGAGAATCGCATCGATGTGTTCGGGGATCGCCGAGCCGGCCAGGTAGGCGTCGTCCTGCATGAATCGGCATCCGGGGTGCTTCCGCTTCGCGATGGTGAGCATCGACGCACTCGGATCGACGCCAAGCACGTTCAGGCCCCGTTGCGCGAGATCGGCGGTGACATCGCCCGGTCCACACCCGACATCGACGACCACGCCGGTACCGTTCATTGCCGTCACCAGATCGGCGAACGCTTGTACGGCGTGACGTTCGAGTGGTGTCAGGTACGGAGAAGGGAACGTCTGCGTATACAGCTCGGCCAGCGCGTCGTACCCCGGTTGCTCCATCAGCAGCGATCGTACGTCAGGTGGGTGAGCCGCTACCCGCCGACTAAGTGTAGGCTCACCGAAGAAAATGGTGGGGATCCCGGCTCGGTGGGTTGATGGGCGTCCCGTTCACGGCGTGGTGGACAACACCGGAGACAGTCGATCGAAGGGCCTACAACCATGGCACGCAGAGGTTTTCAAGGCGCGATGCTCCGCAGTATGGGCGCCCAATACCATACTGCGACGGTGGTCTCCACCGAACAGACCACGCCGAACATGCAGCGTGTGTGGTTGACGTCGGACACGCTGCTCGAGGACATCACCGTCGGACCCACCGATTGGCTGCGCATCTGGTTTCCCGATCCGGACGGCTCCGACACGG
The DNA here is from genome assembly GCF_055231015.1 of Rhodococcus quanlei. NCBI lineage: Bacteria > Bacillati > Actinomycetota > Actinomycetes > Mycobacteriales > Nocardiaceae > Rhodococcus > Rhodococcus quanlei. The sequence goes on from NZ_JBUYWD010000005.1 coordinate 51,140, forward strand.
AATTCCAGCGCGGATACACCATTGCCGAGGTCGATCCCGAATCCGGACGGTTCGCGATCGACTTCGTCCTGCACGAGCCGAGTGGACCCGCATCGACGTGGGCTCTTCGGGTGAGCGGCGGCGAAACGATCGAGGTGACGTCCTTCGGCTCCAAGGGGTTCACGGTTGCCGACGAACTCCCCACGGGCTACCTGCTGATCGGTGATTCCGCCTCGATCCCCGCAATCAATTCCATCCTCGCCGTGATACCACCCACCGTGGATATCGAGCTGTATCTCGAAAAGCACGACGAGAACGATCTGCTCATACCCCTCACCGAGCACCCACGAGTGCGAGTGCACTGGGTGCCGCGCACCTCGGAAACTGCACTGGCCGACGCACTCGAGGCTCGCGACTGGTCGAACTGGTACGCGTGGGTGGGCCCGGAGTCGAAATCGCTCAAACACATTCGCGCGCGACTCAAGGACGAGTTCGGCTTCCCCAAATCCGAGATGTACGTGCAGGCCTACTGGGTGCACGGGCGGGCGATGGGCAAGCAACGCGACGGTGCGGAGCCGGGCCAAACGGAGTCGAGCGGTGCCGATTCGAGCAGTGCCATGCCTGCGGCGACGGCGACCACGACCACCGAAACGACCACTGTGCTGCCCGCCGAGGCCAAGTCCGAGGCCAAGGTCGGGGCCCCGGTCAGGGACACCCCGGCCGCCGCCCAACAGGCTCCCGCACCGGGAAGCTGGCGCTCGCAGGCCGGTGGCCGACTGCTCGCACCGCTGCGTACCAAGCTGTGGATCGCCGGGGTACTGCAATTTCTTGTCACCCTCGTTCAGCTCGCACCGTACGTGGTGCTGGTGGAGCTGGCGCGGAACCTGCTGGCAGGCAGTGAGACCTCGACCCTGTGGACGCTCGGTCTGTGGGCGGTGGGCCTGTTGGCTGCCGGTGCCCTGCTGGAAACCGTTCTGCAACTGTGGCTGCACACCGTGGACGCACGTTTCAGCCGGCAGTTGCGAGCACGCCTGTTGACGAAGCTGGCCCGGCTGCCGCTGGGCTGGTTCACCAAACGCAGTTCGGGTCAGGTCAACACCCTCATCTCCACGGACACACTGTCGTTGCACTATTTGGTCACGCACGCCGTCACCGATGCGGTGGCAGCGGTCGTCGCGCCCATCGCTGTGCTCGGCTACCTGTTCTGGGTGGACTGGCGCCTGGGCCTCGTGCTGCTCGTTCCTGTTCTCGCCTACATCCTCATCATGGCGACGATGCTGGCGCAGTCCGGACCGAAGATCATGCAGGCACAGCGATGGAACGAGCGGATGAGCGCCGAGGCGACCTCCTACCTCGACGGTCAGCCTGTGATTCGCGTCTTCGGCGGTTCCGCCGCGTCGCCGTTCCGGCGCAGCCTGGACGAGTACGTCCATTTCCTCGACGAATGGCAACGACCCTTCGTCAACAAGAAGTCCGCAATGGACCTCGCCACCCGTCCTGCCACCTTCCTGTGGCTCATCGCGGTCGTGGGGACGGCACTGGTGGCGGGCGGTTCGCTCGACCCGGTGGATCTGTTGCCGTTCCTGTTCCTGGGCACCACATTCGGTGCCCGCCTCCTCGGAATCGGTTACGGCATGTCCGGTCTGCGCGGCGGGAACATCGCGGCACGCAACATCCAGGTGGCGCTCGACGAGAGCGAACTGGCCGTACAGGCGGCCGCCGCGTCCTCGTCGGCAAACCCGGGCAGCGTCGAATTCGATGCTGTGACGTTCGGGTACCGGCCCGGCGTTCCCGTCGTCGAGAACGTCTCGCTCACACTCGAACCCGGCACGGTGACGGCGCTGGTCGGACCATCCGGTGCGGGGAAGTCGACACTTGCCGCGCTGCTGGCGCGATTCCACGACCTGGACTCGGGGACGATCCGCGTCGGCGGCCGTGACATCACGACCCTCACTCCGGACGAGCTGTATGCGCAGGTCGGCTTCGTTTTCCAAGACGCCCAACTCGTGCAGGGGACGGTGCGGGAGAACATCGCCCTCGCCGTACCCGACGCGTCCGAGGAGGCCGTCGAACGGGCTGCGCGCGATGCGCAGATCCACGATCGCATCCTGGCATTGCCGCAGGGATACGAGACGGTGCTCGGAGCAGGCAGCACCCTCTCCGGTGGTGAGCGGCAACGCCTGACCATCGCCCGGGCGATGCTTGCGGACACCCCGGTTCTGATTCTCGACGAGGCCACCGCGTTCGCCGACCCGGAGTCGGAATACCTGGTGCAGCAGGCCCTCGACCGGCTCGCAATCGGACGAACCGTCCTGATCATCGCGCACCGTCTGCGCACCATCACGGACGTCGACCGAATCGTCGTCCTCGAAGGCGGTCAGGTGAGTCAATCCGGCACCCATGACGAACTTCTCGCCTCCGACGGGCGGTACCGGCAGTTGTGGGATGCCGGCATCGTCACCCCCACCGATATCAAGGAGCCCGTCCGATGATCCGCACCTTGCTGAGCCTGCTCCCGGACGAGCACCGCGAACGGGTGACCGGGTATCTCGCGCTGGCGATCGGATCGACCCTCCTGCGTGCTGCCGGGGTAGTGCTGATCGTGCCGTTGGTTTCGGCACTGTTCGGTGACGACCCGTCCGGGGCGTGGCCCTGGGTGGCGGCCCTGACGGGTGTTGTCGTGGCCGGGTGGATTGTGGATTCCATTGCCTCACGGCTCGGCTTCGACCTCGGCTTCGCCATCCTCGAACACGCACAGCGCGACGTGTCGGCACAGGTGGCACGCACCCCGCTGCGCTGGTTCACCGAGGACAACTCGGCCACCGCACGCCGAGCGATCGCCACCACGGGACCCGATCTGGTGGGACTCGTCGGGTACCTGGTGGCTCCGATGATCCAGGGGGTGCTTCTGCCGATCGCGATCGGTCTGGCATTGATCCCCATCGTCTGGCAGCTCGGAGTCCTGGCACTGGTCGCGGTGCCGCTTCTGCTCGGGGCGCTCTGGGCCACGGAACGTATGACCCGTCGCGCCAACGAGGTCGCTGCCGAGTCCAACAGCGCCCTCACCGAGCGAGTGCTCGAGTTCGCTCGAACACAGGCCGCATTGCGGGCCGCCCGCCGGGTCGAGCCGGCTCGCAGTCACGCGGGTGCAGCCCTCGAAGCGCAGCACGGTGCAACGATCCGGTTGTTGGCGCTGCACGTTCCGGGACAAGTGCTGTTCAGCATTGCCACCCAGGTGGTGCTGTTGCTGCTCGCCGGAACCACCACCTGGCTTGCCGTGCGGTCGACGATCGGTGTCCCCGAGGCCATTGCGCTCATCGTCGTCGTCGTCCGCTACCTCGAGCCCTTCGCCGCGATCGGTGATCTGGCACCGGCCACCGCGGCGACTCGCGGTGCGCTGAGGGACATTCGTTCGGTCCTCGAAGCACCGGGTTCGGTGAGCGGAACCGACGACGTGCGCAGCGACGTGGAGGATTCGGCGGCGGTCGAGTTGCGCAGCGTTCACTTCGATTACGGCAACACGGATGCGGACGCGGAACCATCTGCGAAGACAACGGTTTTCGACGGCCTCGATGTCGTGTTCGAAGCCGGGAAAACCACCGCCGTCGTCGGCCCCTCCGGTTCGGGGAAGAGCACACTGCTCGCGCTGGTGGCCGGGCTGGAGGAACAGACGGCGGGCACAGTCTGCATCGGCGGGGTCGATCAGGGCACGCTCGATCCGTCGCAGCGCCCCGCCGGTACCAGCGTCGTGTTCCAGCAGCCGTACCTGTTCGCCGGGACCATTCGGGACAACGTTCTCGCCGGAAACCCCGAAGCCACCGGAGACGAACTCGATTCGGCGTTGCGGCTCGCGCGGGTGGAGGAGTTCGCGACACGTCTTCCCGAGGGCCTCGAGACGGTCGTCGGCGAGGCCGGTGCGACCCTGTCCGGTGGCGAACGTCAACGTGTGTCGATCGCCCGCGCTCTGCTGAAACCGTCGTCGGTGCTGCTCGTCGACGAGGGGACCAGCGCACTCGACACGGAGAACGAGGCGGCGGTGGTCACCGCGATCACCGACGACCCCCGCAATCGCACCCGTATCGTGGTGACACACCGGCTGTCGACCATCGCGGGCGCAGACCGAGTGCTGTTCCTCGACGGCGGACGCATCGTCGAGGACGGTTCCGTCAGTGAGTTGTTGGCAGCGGAGGGACGGTTCGCCGACTTCTGGCGCCACCAGAACGATGCAGCGGGGTGGCGGATCAGCGCCCGTCAGTGAGGTTCTGGCCGCCGGAACCGGCAACGCCGCCGTTCCGGTCGTGGTGCGCCTCGACGATCGGGTCATCGGTCTCGAGCTGCATATGTCCTCGCCACCGCACATAAACGTGAGCGGTGCCCGCGCGTTCGTCCGGCTGAGGGAAACCGTCATTCCGGGCCACCGCACGTCCGCCCACCGTTAGGCTCGACATCGAGATCCAGAGAACGTTCGGCAGAAGGGCCGACCATGGAATCGTCGTTCGAACCGCGCTCCCGCTCTGCTCACCTCGTCGGCGGCAACGCCGAGACCGCGGCCGGAACGGTCCCTCGCAGGAGCTTCATCGGCGGGGCCGGACTGCTTCTCGCCGCGGGCGCCGCGGCGGTCGGGCCTGGATATTCGGCAGTCGCCGGTGCGAGTCCCCGCGCATCTGCAGGTATCGGTGGTGGCCGAATCCGTAAGCGGCCCAACATCGTCGTCATCATGACCGACCAGGAACGCCATCCCATGTTCTGGCCGGAGGGGTGGTCGGCTCAGCACCTCCCGAATCGGCAACGGCTCGCCGACACCGGCCTGACCTTCACGTACGGTTGCTGCAATTCCACGATGTGCTCGCCCAGCCGGAGCACCACGTTCACCGGTCTCTACCCTGCCCAGCACGGTGTCACTCGCACGCTCACCACCGGCGGCACGCTGTCGCCGTTCGAGCCGGTGCTCTCGCCGGACACCCAGAACATGGCCAAACTGCTCGCTGCCGCCGGATACAACGTGCACTACCGCGGAAAATGGCATATGAGCAAGGGGGCCACCGGCGCTGATCCCAGCACCGCCGACATCGAAGGATTCGGGTTCCACGGTTGGCAACCCCCCGAGGCCGGGCAAGACATCGAGCCGAAGAACTTCGGCGGCGGCTACGCCAACCGCGACACCCAGTACGCGAAAGAGGCCGTCGACTTCATCAACACCGTGCCGACCGGCGACGACAAGCCCTTCGCGCTGGTCATCAGCTACGCCAACCCGCACGACATCCTCGCCTACCCGCGCACCTGGAACCAGGCATCGCCCGACGGCCGCAACAATTACGGTGCCGACGCGCCGGGATGCTTTCGGTTGGGTATCGACCTGCCGCCCACCTACGGCGAGGTGCTCGCCCTCAACCACAAGCCGCGGCCGCAGGTGCAGTCGAAGGTGTTGCTCGCCGGCGGCCTCGGCCCGCTCCCCACCCGCGAGAAGGCCCTTGAATACGTCAACTTCTACGCCTACGTGCAGAAAGTGGTCGACCGGCATATCGGTTCCGTCATAGATGCGATCGACCGCAACGGCTACCGCGAGAACACGGTGATCGTCCGGGTGGCCGACCACGGTGAGATGGGCTTGTCGCACGGCGGCCTGCGTCAGAAGGTGTTCAACGTGTACGAGGAGACGATGCGGGTGCCGATCGTGGTGAGCAACCCGGTGCTCTTCCCCGAGGCCGTGTCCACGACTGCGTTGGCCGGTCTCGTGGATCTGATGCCGACTCTCGCGACGATCGCCGATGTGCCGGCCGGTGCCCGCGAAGGATTCGACTTCCGTGGTGCGGACCTGTCGCCCGCCATCGACGACGCCGCGGCCAACCCATCAGCGCCCGGCGTCTCGGTGCAGGACACGTTGCATTACACGTTCGACGACGACAACGTCGCCGTACCGGATGGTCAGAACATCGTCACCGCCCCCAACCACATCCGGTGCATCCGCGACCACCGGTGGAAGTTCGCGATGTACTACGACCCGCGATGGCAGGTGCCTCCGCAGTACGAGATGTACGACTTGGTGGCCGACCCACTCGAGGAACACAACCTGGGCGATCCGCTCGATGCCGGCTACTTTCGTCTGGACAGGTTCCTCGAACTGCACGCAAAGCTGATCGAGGTGATGGCGCAGAAGGGGACGACTCCTCTGGGGATGCCGGCGAGGCCCCCGATCCCGTCGTGACGTGATAGCTGTCCACCGTTCGGTGGACAGCACGAGTCCACCGAACGGGCGTCGCGGACACGGGCTAAGTGCGGCGACGCTTCATGTATGACAAATGTGATCGAGGTTCGAGAACTACGTAAGAGTTATCGAGGCACCAAGGCCGTCGCAGATGTCGACCTGATTGTCGAGCGGGGTGAAGTATTCGCCCTACTCGGGCCCAACGGGGCGGGCAAGACGACCACCGTGGAGATCCTCGAGGGACACCGTCGACGTGACGGCGGCGAAGCGAGCGTGCTGGGGTCCGATCCCGGCACCGCCGGTAGGCAGTGGCGAGCCCGCATCGGCATCGTCTTGCAGAGTGCCACCGATGCCGGCGACCTGAATGTCGGCGAAATCGTCCGGCACTTCGCCCGCTACTACCCGAACCCGCGCGACCCGGACGAGGTGATCGAGTCCTGCGGGCTGTCGGGCAAGTCCGGCGCCCGAGTGCGCACCCTGTCCGGAGGGCAGCGCCGACGGCTGGACGTGGCGCTCGGCATCGTCGGAAATCCGGAGCTGGTCTTCCTCGACGAGCCGACCACCGGTTTCGACCCCGAGGCACGGCAGCAGTTCTGGTCGCTGATCCGCCGCCTCTCGCACGGCGGCACCACCGTTCTGCTTACCACCCACTACCTCGAAGAAGCCGAGGTTCTTGCCGATCGGTTGGCGGTGATCGCGGGAGGTTCGATCGTCGCACGGGGCGCGCCGCAGACTCTGTGTGGCCGTGCAGAAGCGCTGGCCACTGTCAGCTGGGTCGACGACCACGGGCCGCATGAGGTCGAAACACCAACTCCCACCGCGCTTGTTGCCGAGCTGACGGCCGAACGTCCAGGCGAGCTCGACGAACTGCGCGTCACCCGTCCCTCCCTCGAGGACATCTACCTCGGTTTGATCGGAGCACGCTCATGAGTGTCATCACCGAACCGGCTCGGGACGTCCGCCTGCCGTCCACGGCCGGCATGGGACTCGCGCGCGGCGCCATCGAACTGAAGCAGTTCTTCCGGGACCGGCAGGCCGTGGTCATGGTCTTTTCGTTCCCGGCGTTCATCCTGTTTCTCCTGGGCTCCATCTTCGCCGACAGGTTCGAACTGTTGAATGTGAACGAAGCGCAGGTCTTCGCCGCAGGCATGATCGCGTTCGGGGTCGTCTCGACGGCCTTCATGACGATGGGTGTCAGCATTTGCGTCGACCGCGAAGACGGCACCTTGAAGCGGCTGCGCGGGACACCGGTCACCGCGACTGCGTATTTCGTCGGGAAGCTGATCCTCGTGGCGGTCGCCACCCTCGCCGAGGTCACGCTACTGCTCGCGGTCGGCGTGCTGGCGTTCGACATGCCCCTCCCGGCAGAGCCGGTCGAATGGCTGACGTTCGGATGGGTGCTCGCTCTGGCGGTGATCGCCTGCACTCTGCTCGGAATTGCCGCGAGCTCCACCGTGAAGTCGGCCCGCAGTGCGCCCGCCGTGCTGTATGGGCCGGTGATTGCGCTGCAGTTCATGTCCGGGATCTTCGTTGTCCCGATCACGACGCTTCCGTCGTGGATGATCGGTGTGGGATCGCTCTTTCCGGTGAAATGGATGGGGCAGGGGTTCCGGGGGGTGTTTCTACCCGATGGGGCGGCAGCTCAGGAGGCGGCAGGATCATGGGAGTACGCAATGGTGGCGACCGTCCTGATCTCGTGGTGCCTGATCGGGTTGGTGCTGAGTCTGAAGACGTTCCGGTGGTCCGGGGCGCCGCGGTAGAAGGCGACACCGAGCTCGGTTCGTTCTGGCTGTGGGACCTGTACTGCATCGCGGCCTTCACCGTCGGTGCGGTCGCCGCCCTCCTTCTCGGTGACAGCGCGTTACCGGAGCGTATCGGCGCGGCGGTCGTCGTTCTGGGCATGGTCGGGTGGTATCTGGGGTTCGGACGTCGGCGTGTGCGGTGGACGGGGGAGCATCGCGAATGGACCTTCGTCGCCGCCCTGGCCTTGCTGTTCGGGATCGCGATCTTCCTCGAACCGGCGACCATGTTGACGCTTCCCGCGATGTATCCGCTGCTGTTCATGGCGATTCCGTTGTTGCCTGCCGCTGCAGCCGCGATACTCGTGAGCCTGCTGCCGCTGGTCGCCGTGCTGGTACGTGAGGGCACCGACTCACCGAACCTCGGCGTCGCCACCGGTGTCACCGCGCTGGCCGTGGTCATCTCACCGTTGATCGGCATCTGGATCACGAAGATGAGCAGGCAGAGTACCGAAAGAGCCCGCTTGCTCGACGAACTGAGGGCGAGCCGAGCCGAGGTGTCGCGGTTGTCCCGCGATGCCGGTGTGGCGTCGGAACGCGAACGGCTCGCGCGCGAAATCCACGACACCCTCGCGCAGGGATTCATCAGCATCGTGGCGCTCGCACAAGCGATGGAATCGGAGATCGAATCCGATCACGACGCACTGCGTCGGCACGTGCGACTTGTCGGCGAGACTGCGCGGGAGAATCTGGCGGAGGCCCGCGCCATGGTGGCTGCCTCGGCACCGTCGACACTCGGTGCGGGATCCCTGGCGGACGCCATCGAACGACTCGGCGAGCGATTCGAATGGGAAACGTCTGTCGCGATGACGATTTCGATTCCGGATCCGGCCCCCAGGCTCTCCACGCCCACGGAGGTGGTGATCGTGCGCGCTACCCAGGAATCACTGGCAAACGTGCGTAAGCACGCATCGGCGTCCACCGTGTCCGTGATGTTGGAAGACCGCCGTGAATCGGTGCGACTGGTCATCAGCGACGACGGAATCGGGTTCGACCCCGACCGCTCGCAGGCGGGTTTCGGGATCCGCGGCATGCATGAGCGCGCCGCGCAGGTCGGCGGAACCCTGACGATCGGGCCTGGGGCGGCGTGCGGGACGACGGTGAAGATGGAGATACCGACATGAGCATCCCCGAAAGCATCAGCGTGGTGTTGGTCGACGACCACCCTGTCGTCCGCGAAGGGTTACGCGGAATGCTGAACGCGGAAAGCGATCTGAAGGTGATCGGCGAGGCCGATTCCGGTGCCGAGGCGGTGGTTTTGGTCGCACGGTTGGTGCCGGATGTGGTGCTGATGGACCTGCGTATGCCCGGAGTCGACGGCGTCGCGGCGACCGAGCAGATCCTCGCCGGCACGCCGAACTGCAAGGTGGTCGTGGTGACCACCTACGAGACGGACGCAGACATTCTGCGCGCCGTGGAAGCGGGCGCTTCGGGGTACCTGCTCAAGGACTCGACGAGAGCCGAACTCGCAGACGCCGTTCGAGCCACCGCACGGGGTGAAACGGTGCTGACTCCGTCGGTGGCGGTCCGTCTGGCACGCCGGGCACGTGGGCCGATCCGGCCGAAGCTCTCCGACCGCGAAATCGACGTGTTGTCGCTGGTGGCAAAGGGTTTGACCAACGCCGCCATCGGCCGCGAACTGCACATCGGCGAAGCAACCGTGAAAACCCACCTGATCAGGGCTTTCGGGAAACTCGACGTCACCGACCGCACCGCCGCGGTCACCGCCGCTATGGCGAGTGGGCTTCTGCCGTAGGCGAAGGTCCCGGCAACAGCCGATCCGATAGGGTCGCTGCTGTGAAAAATCGAATCATGTCCAGAATTGTCGGGGGCGCCGTTGTGGGCGGTGCAACGCTGGTAGGGCTCGTTATGGGTTCGGGTGTCGCCCAGGCCGAGATCGAGCCGGGACACTACGTCGCGCAGCAGTTGGCGGGTGGGATTCTTCCGTACCCCGAATCGAACGTCACCGTCGTCGGTAATCGGTGGCATCAGGACGTCTACGGTTCCGTACCGGGGAACCCGACAGGAGTGCCGATTACGCCGACCCCGGACGGTGGAATCGTCTCGCTTGGCTCCGACCCCGTTAGTCAATGGTTTACGCGTTTTGAACTCCACAAGACGCCCACAGGCTACTTCGGCCCCATGTTCATGTACGGCATCCCGATAGGCGATTTGGTACTGACAGAGACTCCTCGTCTCGCCAATCAGCCTGCGTAACGAACTACCGCTGTAACGGTCACGAACTCGAATGGGTTCGTGACCGCTCGCTTTTCGGTTTGCGTTCGGCCTCAAGGTGTGCGGACAAGTGTTGAACAGGCCGACTGGGTTGGGGTGATGGCTGACCGGATAGGGTCACTGCTGTGAAAAATCGAATCATGTCCAGAATTGTCGGGGGCGCCGTTGTGGGCGGTGCAACGCTGGTAGGGCTCGTTATGGGCTCGGGTGTCGCGCAGGCTGAGATCGAGCCGGGACACTACGTCGGGCAACAGATGATGTACGGGTTCCTTCCGTTTCCCGAAATGAACGTCACCATCATCGACAACGAGTTCCGTGCGGACGCCTACGGTCTCGGACCGGTGGGCGCAAGTGGAGTGCCGATTATACCGACGCCGGACGGCGGAATCGTCGCAATGGGGGGAACCCATCCTGTCGGCCAATGGTTTCTGCGCTATGAACTCCACAAGACGCCCACAGGATACTTCGGCACCATGTTTCAATATGGAATCCCGGTGGGGGACTTCATACTGACAGATACCCCGCGCATGGCCAACCAGCCTCGGTAACGACCACCACTGCAAACGGCCACGAACTCGAACGGGTTCGTGGCCGTTTGCCTGTCCGTCCCACGCCTTCGGCGAAATCCGGCAAACCACAGTTACATCCTCGCGTGTTATGTAACATCCGGTCGGTGAGCAGTATGCACCGCCGCAGAATCCGTACGTACTCGCTGGTGGCAGCGGCCGTCATGGTGACGGGATTCCTGCCTGCGCACGCACTCGCCGCACCCGGGCACGGTCGACCCGCAGGGTGCGTGCCGTTCGGCACCGCGCAGTTGCCTCCCGGTGCGCCATCCGTCGGCGGTACGGCAGGGTTCGCGAACTTGCCCGAGTTCACCGGCACCAACGCCCCCGCGTCCGTCGAGTTGCGTACTGTGTCGACCCAGTTCAACCGGTTCTGGGAGTTCGCGCTGGTGGGCTCGGACCTGCTTGCCCGCCCCCGGCATTCCGACGAGGCCTGGCGCTACGTACCGATGCCCGAGTGTCTACGCGGCCAGTTGACCGCCATCTCACTCGACGACGACGAACTCGTGGCCGTCGACCACAACGGCTGGATCTACACCATGGACAACGCTTCCCAGTTCCCGCTGCTGTGGAACTGGACCTCTGGATGGGGAGCGATGCTGTGGACAGGCGGCGGTCACCGTCTTCCCGAGACCACCGATACGGGGTGGGCGCTGAGTGTGGCGTCCCCGTGGGACAACCAGACGTTCACCGATATCGCCGGACGCGTGCATCAGAGCGGTCTCGCGAAGATGACGATGATTCCGGTGCTGACCGGAGACGGCAGCCGGATCACCTACCTGGACCCATGGCTCCCCAACGACTACAGCTACGAGATCGGCAGCCCGCTCGGTGGCCGGTTCCAGGCGACCTCGCTGTCCGCGTCCGCATCGACGACGTTCGTGATGAACAAGTTCGGTGACATGTACACCCGCACTTTCGATTTCGACTCCTCCGGATCGGACTCGGTGTTCTTCCGCTACAGCTGGCAGGACCAGTCCAGTAAGCCCAGTGCACCGGGCATCGCCATGGAGATGCTCGACCGCAACACCGCAGCGATCCAGTTGCCCGCGCCGGGATGGACGCACCAGCCCAAGGTGCCCGGCGAGATCACCTCCGTCATCAGCATTCACTCCACCGGCCCCGGCCCGGAAGTGCGCGAGTTACGGGTGGAAGGCACCCGCGACGGCGAGACCGGCTACTGGCACAAGCCCATCGCAGCCCCACGGTGGGAGTTCACACCCACAGGTGCCGCGCCGCTGGAGAATCCGAGCGAGGATCGTTCCACCGACACCCTCGCCCCACCTGCGCCGTGGAACCTGTCGGCACCGTTGCCGGCGCGCGACACCCTCGTGGACGGCCAGTTGCTCGTCGACATCGGACTCCCGTACAGCGTGGTCGACCCGCGCCTGCTCGACCAGATCGGACTGACGGCGCGGCCGTCCGGATACACCCTGGAAGTGCAGCACTTCGACCCGGCTGTCACTACCCGCGATGCCACGGTGACCACCCCGGACGGCACCCGAATCCCCGTCATTCTGCACACGGCGGACGGAATGCGGATGGCCCCGCGTGGCCCCGGACTCGACTCCGAGCCACGTCACCTGATCGGTGCCATCGCAATCCCGGACGATGCTTACGCCACACGTGGATCCGATTCCGCGCTAGACGCCTACGTCCGCGATTGGATGCGAGGCAAGCAGATCGCCCCGATCACGCTGAGCGCAACCGATCACGATCTGGTGGTGCGCTGACGAGGATGCGCTCGCGGTAGCAGCGCAAGGCGGCGATGATCGCGAGCACTGCGGTGAGACCGGCGCAGATGATTCGAACGGCCTGACCGACCTGGAATTCGGTGGCAGCCCGCTCGATCTCGGCCAGTGTTTGAGTCTCGCGCTCATCGAACAGAACTGTGGCACGGGGCCACAGGTACAGAATCGACAGCAGGAACTGGCCACCGAGCAGCGACGCGAACGAACCGATGATCCACCCTCGGGCGAGCCGCGCCCACACGGCCACGACCAGGGCGATCAATGCGGTCAGGGCGAGGATTCCCCCGAGGGGACGCATGACGTGCCCGACCGACACAACGCTCATGAACCTTTCGGTCAGGGCGAGCGAATCGGGTATGTCACTGAAGATGTTCGGATACAGCAGCACGGTCTCGGCGCCAGCTACGGCGAACAGAATGGCCGCCACACCTGCGTAGAAGGTGAACACTGTCGTCGCGATCGAAGTTCTCGTCATGGCTCGGCCCTTCGTCCCATAAGCTCGTGAAACCGACCGTAATCACGTTGTCGCGAAACCGAATCAGGCGTGAACCCCCATTCGTTCGAAGGGCGCGGTCGGGGTGTTCCCTGAGTTGCGAACGACCGTGCCGGGATGAGGGTTGCGCGCCGAGGGACGTCGGCGCAACGTAAATGTCATGAGGATCTGGATGCTGGTGGATCAGGAGCCAGGTCATGAGCGGTTGCGCATCGGCGACATGATCGAGGCGACCACGGAATGGGCACCGCCGGAGATGCTTCCTCCGGAACTGGTGAGCGAGGACCTGCCCGCCCGAATCGAGCGCGTGTCAGCGTCGAATTCCGGCCACGGCGAGTTCGTAGCACATTTGGATACGAACGTGTCGGCGCTGTTGCATGAGGACGAGCCCAAGGTTGGCGCCACGACGATGTCGGGATGCCTGCTCTACGACCGGTACATGTGGCTGGTCAGTGCGGCACGCCCGGTGTCTCGAGGTCGGATCGTTCGACGCGGTGTAGTGACGCAGCAGGCAAACCGATTGCCTACAACGCACCCCGGCTGGCTGTCGGTGAATCCGTCGGGGCCGGCTACCTTCCTCGATCTTGACGCCCCGATACCGGCGGAAAGGGCGATCACCTGGGACTGCGTCGAGATCGATACTGCAGATGCGCCATCGCGTTCGTGAACCGCCGTCCGTCGGGGCTGACTACGGTACGAAAATCTCGCCCGTGGCCGGGATGTGCTGAGCGTCGGTGGTGTAGTCGACAACCACCCGGCCGGGACCGGTGTCGATATCGAAGTGATCGCGTCGCAGCCACGGGCCCATGAAACGCCACGCATTGACCTCGGCGGTCATGGTGCCCGCAGCGCCGGTATCGAGATTGCGCCAGTGTGCGGTCACGGTGGTGAAGCAGTCGATGTCGGCCGAGTTGTACGTGCTCAGGCCGATCGAATTGACGACGTACCAAAGCGAAAGTGTTCCGGGTGCTTCCGGCCCGGCGAACATTTTCGCGTCCACCAGCAGCACCCCACACAGCGGTGAGCTGTTCGAGAGCGTGTGCACGCGCGCATTGACTTCTGCTGACGCAGGGCCGACGGAACCGAGGATGGCCGCCATACCCAAGACGGCAACCAAGGACGAGCGGGCCAACCAGATGCGACGCATGAACTACCCCTGTCTGTGATGTGTCGTATTACGAACCCCGTACCGCGGATGCACCGTCGCGTCGGTGAACCGCCGCTCGTGGTGGTGGTGCAGGTTGGAACGGATTCCAACCTAGCGGAGAAGACGACCTTGTGGGCTCACTGCCAGACCCCGGCCCAGCGATCCGATCACGGAGTAGATCGGCTTCGGCGTGCGTGGAACGCAACCGTTCACCACAGATGTTGGTGGTGAACGAGTGCGTCCACCACCAAGACGGCGCCGAAGACGAAGAACAGAACCCTGACCGAAACCGGCCCGTACCGGGTGATCAGTCGAACGATCTTGCGGTACACCTGTCGCGCGACTCGCCGTCGGCTCAGAGAAAGGACGAGGATGGCCAGCGGCGGCAGCAAGGCGACGGCGCAGTAGACCACCACGATCAGCGGCCACCAGCCGGGTAAGGGGGCCTGCGCTGCAAGCATCGTCAAGCCCGCCAGATAGGGGACCGCCGTGGGCGCTTGAGCGAGGCCGATGACCACCCCGGCCAGCCCGAGAACCCACGGGCGTCGGCGAAGGGACCGCGCCCTGGCAGGCGGCGCCGAAGCCTGCGGTAGGCACGCCAGCAGAAGCAGGACGACCCCGACGGCCAGGCCACCCCAGTACCGCAACGTGGGCGTCAGTTCGAAGTCGAGCAATTCGGTCAGGAAGTTCAGGCCCAGCACCGTGCACACCCCGAAGGTGACGGTGACCGCGAAAACCCCGCCCAGAAAGCTCAGCCCTCCAGCGAGGGGTGACCGGCGCGCGAGTCGGCTGTCGTAGACAACGGCGGTGGTGACGCCCACCAGCAGCACGTCGAGCGAATCGAGGAATGCCAGTCCTGCGAGAGCGAACAAGAGGGGCAGCATGACGTAGGAATCGTACTGGTGGATGAGGTGGGACACACAATCTCCGGGAGAACCCTGATGACACAGTGCCGTTCACTGGTCATGATGGAGTCGACCGTGAACGAGACTGCGGTCGTTCGGTACCCGAACCAGCACAATACAGAGTCAGCACAATACAAGGGGAGAATTGTGTCCGTCTATCTCTACCGATTCGGCAAGTTCGCGTTTCGGCGAAAGTGGATCGTCCTGCCGGTCTGGTTGGTCTTCGTTATCGCGTTGGGGGGTCTTGCCTCGTCGATTTCGAAACCCATGGAAGACAACTTCACCATGCCGGATCTGCCGTCCGAGAGGGCGACGGAGATCATGGACGAGCACTTCCCAGGCATGTCGGCAGCCTTCGATTTCGACGCCGTCACCGGCACCTACGTCATCGGTGCGCCGGAGGGAACACGCCTGACGGACCCGCAGAACCGCGAGGCCGTCGACGCGTTGATCGCCGAACTGAACGGGCTCGGCATCGTCGACCATTCGGCGCCGCTCGAGAACCCGATTGCTGCCACCGAGGCGATGGGATGCCTCAGTGGTGATCGGAGCAGTTCCGATTTCGTGTCCACCTGCACGGCGGCGCCGCTCAACGTCCTCAACTCGGACAACCCGGACACTGTCGCGGTCCTGGATGTGCCCTTCGCGATCGCGTCGTTCGAGGACATCACTCCCGAGGATCGAACAGCCGCGTACGACGTCGGCAACGCCGCACGGGACGCCGGACTCGCCGTCGAGCTGAGCGGCAGCATCGCCATGGAAGAGGAAGCGCCGGGTGGATCGGCGGAGCTGATCGGCATGGGGGTCGCGTTGATCGTGATGATCATTGCGTTCGGCGCACTCGTTGCGGCGTTCGTTCCCCTCATCACCGCCATCGTCGGATTGGGGGCGGCCACGTCGCTGATCATGGCCGGCACATCCGTCATCACCATTCCCACGTTCACGACATTCCTGGCGTCGATGATCGGTATCGCGTTGTCCATCGACTACGCGTTGTTCATCGTCTCCCGCTACAAGCACGAAATCAGCGTCTCGTCCGATCCGGAGGAAGCCGCGGGACGCGCTGTGGGCACCGCCGGTTCGGCGGTGGTGTTCGCCGGTCTGACAGTGGTGATCGCGCTGAGTGGTCTCAGTATCGTCGGCGTCGAGTTCCTCACGTTCATGGGACTCGGTGGCGCCGTTGCGGCTGCCTTCGCCGTGATCGTCGCCCTCACGTTGATGCCGGCACTGCTGGGAGCGTTCGGCCGGTTCCTCTTCAAGCCCAAGGTTCCGTTCGTGGCGAAGCACGATCCGGAAGACGACACATCCGTCACCAACGGGCAACGAGTGGCACGACTGATCGGCAAAGCCCCCGCCGTCACGTTGGCACTTGCCGTCCTGTTCCTCGGCGTGCTCGCGGTGCCGGCTACCGGCCTCGAACTGGGCCTGCCCGGCGAGGAAAGCGCGCCCACCGAGTCCACCGTTCGCAAGGCATACGAACTGCGCACCGACGGGTTCGGTGAAGGCAGCAACGGTGTGCTGCAAGTCGCGGTCGACCTGTCCGATGTGGCTGCGGACGAACGCGATACAGCGCTCGACCTGTTGCGCACCGAGATGGAATCGTACGACCAGATGGACTACGTCGTCGGACCGACGAGAAGTGAGGACGGGGCCGGCGCACTGTTCCAGGCGATCCCGCTGTCGGGGCCGAACGACCAGGACACGAAGAATCTCGTCAAGGAAGTCCGCGACGCCGAAGGAGAACTGTCGCAGCAGTTCGGAATGCAGTACGGCGTCACGGGCACCACTGCCATCTATGCAGACGTGGACGACAAGTTGCTCGGCTCGATCGTGCCGTACATGAGCATCGTTGCCGGGGCCGCGTTCTTGCTACTGATCCTCGTGTTCCGTTCGATTCTGGTGCCGTTGACGGCCGCACTCGGATTCCTGTTGTCGATGGCGGCAACCTTCGGTGCCACGGTGCTGATCTTCCAGGAGGGTGCCCTGGGCCTGATCTCCGATCCCGGTCCGATCGTCAGCTTCCTTCCGATCATGTTGATCGGCTTGGTGTTCGGACTCGCCATGGACTACCAGGTCTTCCTGGTCACCCGGATGCGTGAGGAGTACGTGCACGGTGCGACGCCGAAGGAGGCGATGGTCAAGGGCTACCACCACGGAGCACGTGTGGTGACGGCTGCGGCGATCATCATGATCTCGGTGTTCAGCGCCTTCATGCTCGAAGAGAACGTGGCAGCGAAATCGATGGGATTCGCGCTGGCCGCAGGCGTGCTGCTGGACGCCTTCATCGTTCGCATGGTCGTCATTCCGTCGCTGCTGGCACTGATGGGCGAAGCGGCATGGTGGCTCCCGAAGTGGCTCGACAAAATCCTGCCGAACATCGACATCGAGGGCGCCAAGCTCGGACCGAGCACTGCCCCCGAACCGCAGGAGGAGGGGTCGTTGGTCTCCGTGCGATCCGGCGGCTGACCAGCATGACATACGACCGCTCCGGTTCCTCTGGAACCGGAGCGGTCGTGTCGTATCAGTCGAACGTGCTGAAGGGGTCCCGGTCGAACATCGATTGGCAGAACTCCGTGACGGATCTCCCAAGAACGCTACTGCACGGAGATGGCTGCCGTCGCCGCGGAAAGCCGCTCGTAAGCGGCAACCGTCTCGGGTGCCAGCTTGCTGTGATCGACCACCACACCCGACGCCAGATGCTCGTCGTAGGGAATCTGTTCGACACCCCACACCCGGCCGGCCAGGTACTCGCGGAGCTGATCTACGTCGACGTTCCAGCCGTTCGCGTCCTGATTGGACACCGTGATCACGGTGCGCGCGAGACCGGCTGCGCCGAGGGTGCTCGCGATGGCTTCGAGTGCACCCCGCATCCGATTGAAGGCGTCCGCACGGCACGGCACCGTCAGCACGATCGGCGCCTTCTTGTCCGTGAGCAGTGGCGCCAGGTACGACGCGCGAAGCCGATGCCCGACGTCGTACACGCCCGCAACGGCGCGCGAACGCAGGTACAGGTCGACGGCACCGAAATCCGCGTTCCCAGCCGTGTGCTCTCCGACGCGCTGCAGCACCCGTACGCCTGCGGCGGTGCGGGAGGAGCAGGCCTCGAAGACATCGTCCTTGATGGGCCCGCCCGACGATGTGGCGATCAACTGCTCGAGGTTCCCCTTCGACAGATGTGTATCGGCGCCGCGGTCGGCGAGGTCGCCACCGGCAGGCGTCGTATCGACGGCAACAACCGAAAATCCATGGGTCGCAGTGACATTCGCAAGTCCCAGAGCGGTGGTGGTGCCACCGGCCCCACCGCAGGCGCCGAGGACGAGCGTGAGGGGCGCGAGAGTCAGCGCGGTCTGTGTTTCTGTCATGGCTTGTTTACTCCATACGAGTGATGAACGATTTGCCATCGATTTCGGTGGTGCTGATGTAATTCTCGTAACCGTCGACTACGCCCTCCACTTCGAGCAGCAGATGATACGTATTCGGCCCGATCTGATCGATCGTTGCGCAGTAGTCGGTATCGACTGGGGTTTGGTCGATGTATTTCTGGAGTTTTTCGGCGCTACCGACTTTTGCGTCCGGAGTGACCACTTCGCGCGCCTTCTCGCCGTCTCGCAACACGTAGTAGGCGTATTCGAAAGCCAGAATCACGTTGGGGCCACTCGACTGGTCGCCAGGCGCGTTGCTGGTGATCGTGTCACCGTCGGTGGATTCGACACAGAAGTTGTCCGTCGCAGCGGCGGTCGTGGTCGGCATCGCAGCGTTGGCGCTGTCGTCGTTGCCGAGCCCGCCCGGCCTACTGGCGATGGCGATGACGAGAACGCCGATCACCAGCGCTGCGGCAGCGCCCAAGGCGCCGATCAGGATCGGGCGTTTGGACTTCTGCTTCGGTGGCTGTGGAGGTTGAGGTGGCGGTGACTGCGGTGGCGGTGACTGCGGTGGTGGAGCCTGTGGAGGTTGCGGCGCCTGTGGTGACGGCGTCGACTCTGCGACCGGTGTGTTCGTCGCCGGTGGGGGAGGCGGTGGTGGTGTTGCCGGAGCGGCAGGGGCGCCCGACTGGCCCACAGTTGCCTCGGGCGTAGTGGGTGCCTTGGGCGCCTTGGCAGGTTTCGGTGCCTTCGGCGTGCGCGATTTTCGGGGCTTCCTCGACGACACCGCGGTCTCCGACTCCGGACCGGCAGCAAGCCACGTGGGTGTCGGGGCGTCCCGTGAAGCGGACGGTTCGGCGGCAGCCGCCGGGGCTTTGTGGTCCGGCGCGGCTATGGGCTCGGCTGGGGGAGCCGAAGCCGGTGCGGGCGCAGCCTCGGTTGCCGGAGGCTCTGGTGTGGACGCTGGCGTCGATCCGACAGGCGCCGCGGCAGGCTCGAACGGCGGGAACCATCGACCGTAACGATCCTGTTCTCCGTGGTCGGAATTTGTCACCATCGAATCTTCTTCTCCGCCCCCGTGACCGTCGAGCTCTGTTGCTATGTCTGATTCGTCAAGATATCAGTTGTGCGGTCACGGGTCCGCACACGTCAGGGAAGCTTGGCCACCGTCATGAGCACCACTGAATCCTTGATCGCCGCCAGCGAGTGCGGAGCTTGTGGGACAACGAGCAGGTCGTCGCGTCTGCCGTCCCACGAGACGTCGCCGGACCGGAGTGTCACACGCCCCTGGAGCACCTGCACGGTCGCCTCTCCGGGGTTGTCGTGCTCACTCAGCTCCGTGCCCGCCGTCATCGCGATCAGGGTCTGTCGCAGGACGTGCTCATGACCGCCGTACACGGTGTGAGCGGCTCGTCCGCTCGTGGCTGCCGCTGCCTTCTCGAGCTGTTCCCTGGCGAGTGCTTCCAACGACCGTTTCATCATGAGGCGCCTCTTCGTTTCGGTGTGTGTCCACCACGAATGCTAGACAACCGGCACAGCCGACAGGGAAGAAATCGGCGCGGGTTTACCTCGGTCGGCGCGGTGGTACTCGATACCCATGCGGGCCAATCGCAACGGTCCAGAAGCTGCAGTGCCGGTGATCGTGAAGATTCGCCGCTTCGACCCGGAGAACCCCGACACGGCGGGGTGGGAGTCGTTCGAGGTTCCGGCGCTGCCGACCGACCGTCTGCTGAATCTGTTGATCTACATCAAGGGGTACCTCGACGGCACTCTCACGTTCCGGCGCTCGTGCGCCCACGGTGTGTGCGGTTCCGACGCGATGCTGATCAACGGCATCAACAGACTTGCCTGCAAGGTGCTCATGCGAGACATGCTGTCCTCCGGCGCCGCCCCCACCACCATCACCGTGGAGCCGATCAAAGGACTGCCTGTCGAGAAGGACCTTGTCGTCGACATGGAACCGTTCTTCGACGCATACCGGCAGATCAAGCCGTTTTTGATGACGTCGGGCCACGAACCGGAGCGTGAGCGAATCCAGTCCAGAGCCGACCGGGCACGATTCGACGACACGACGAAGTGCATTCTCTGTGCCTGCTGCACCAGTGCCTGCCCGGTGTACTGGGCGGACGGGAGCTACTTCGGTCCCGCCGCGATCGTCAACGCCCACCGATTCATCTTCGACAGCCGAGACGAGGGTGCCCGCGAGCGAATGGAAATTCTCAACGACGTGGACGGGGTGTGGCGGTGCCGGATGACCTTCAACTGCACCCAGGCCTGTCCGCGTGGGATCCAGGTCACTCGGGCGATCACCGAGGTGAAACGCGCCCTGCTCTTCAGCCGTAAAACGGTGGTCAGATAGTCCTACAATCGAGTTCGTGTACCCGAAGGACTTCACAGTCGAGGATCCGGCGACGATTCTGACCGCGACCGGTGTCGGCTGCGTCGTACTCGGTGGTGTGATCGCGGCGGTCACCGGCCCGTTCGATCTGGCCCACGGAAGCTGGCTTGCGGCCTATCTGGTCCTGGTCGGTGGGGTCGCGCAGTGCGCGATGGGCCTGGCCCGCGTATGGACCTCCTCGCCGCAGCCGCCTCGGTGGGCGTGGACGCAGCTCGGTTCGTGGAATCTGGGGAATGTCGCTGTCATCGTCGGCACCCTCACGGCTTTGCCGCTGGTGGTCGATGCCGGCTCGGTGGCGTTGGTCGTCGGTTTGGTGATCGCGCTGCATGCCACTCGGGTCGGCTCCGGCGCAGCCCTCTGGACCTACCGGGCGCTGCTGCTTCTTCTGGCGCTCAGTATCCCGGTGGGTATTGTGCTTGCGCACCTGCGGAACTCGTGATTCCTCGCTGCCGTTTCAGGCGGCGGGGAATGCGCCCAGCACCACCAGCGCGACGGTGAGCACGCCGAGTACTGCACGTAGGCCGCCGGCGGCCCTCGCCCCGGTACGTACTCGAGTGCGCAGCTGCTCGTCGTCCGGTGACTGCAACAACGCTCGGCGCAGCCGTGTCATTCCCCGCGCAAATAGGTTCGCCCCAGGGACCGGAAGAACGTGACGCGTTCGTCGGCACGCAGGGTGCTGGTGGCCAGCACGAACACGGCAAGAACGATCGCTTCCACACCGTAGGACACAGTTCACTCCCGGTTCGGAACGCCGGATTCGGATTGTTCGGCAAGGGCGACCGAACCGCGCTTGCGGAGACGACCCACGTGGGATTCGGCCCGCATTCGCTCCACCATGTGCGGGTAGTGCAGTTCGAAGGCCGGGCGTTCGGATCGAATGCGGGGGAGCTCGGTGAAGTTGTGCCGAGGCGGCGGACACGTCGTGGCCCATTCGAGTGAGCTGCCGTAACCCCACGGGTCGTCGACAGTGACGACCTGCCCGTACCGATAGCTCTTGAACACGTTCCACACAAAGGGCAGTAGCGATGCACCCAGCACGAACGCACCGACCGTGGAGATCGAATTGAGGACGGTGAATCCGTCGGAGGGCAGATAGTCGGCATAGCGGCGTGGCATTCCCTCGGCTCCGAGCCAGTGCTGCACCAGGAAGGTGCAGTGGAAGCCGACGAACGTCGTCCAGAAGTGCCACTTCCCGAGCCGCTCGTCGAGCAACCGGCCGGTCATCTTCGGGAACCAGAAGTAGATTCCCGCGTAGGTGGCAAACACGATGGTGCCGAACAGGACGTAATGGAAGTGGGCGACCAGGAAGTACGAGTCGGTGACGTGGAAGTCCAACGGTGGGCTGGCCAGAATGACGCCGGACAGGCCGCCGAACAAAAACGTGGCCAGGAACCCGATGGAAAACAGCATCGGGGTCTCGAAGGTCAACTGTCCCCGCCACATGGTGCCGATCCAGTTGAAGAATTTCACGCCGGTCGGCACCGCGATGAGGAAGCTCATCATCGAGAAGAACGGCAGCAGCACGGCACCCGTCGCGAACATGTGGTGCGCCCACACCGACATGGACAGTGCGGAGATGGCGATCGTGGCGTAGACGAGGCCGAGGTAGCCGAAGACGGGTTTGCGGCTGAACACCGGGAAGATCTCCGACACGATGCCGAAGAACGGCAGAGCCACGATGTAGACCTCGGGGTGACCGAAGAACCAGAACAGGTGCTGCCACAGCAGGGTGCCACCGGTCGCCGGATCGAAGATGTTGCCGCCGAGGTGCCGGTCGACCAGAAGACCCATCAGTGCTGCGGTGAGCAGCGGGAACGCCATCAAAACCAGGATCGATGTGAGGAAGATGTTCCAAGTGAAGATCGGCATCCGGAACATCGTCATGCCCGGTGCGCGCAGGCAGATCACGGTGGTGATCATGTTGACGGCGCCGAGGATCGTGCCGAGGCCGGCAATGGCGAGGCCGGTGATCCACAGGTCTGCGCCCACCCCGGGTGAGTGCAGCGCGCTGCTGAGCGGGGAGTATGCGGTCCACCCGAAGTCGGCTGCCCCACCGGGCGTGACGAACCCGGAAATGGTGATCAGGGCGCCGAACAGATAGAGCCAGTAGCTGAATGCGTTGAGCCGGGGGAACGCCACGTCTGGCGCGCCGATCTGCAACGGCAGGATGTAGTTCGCGAAGCCGAACACCACCGGTGTCGCATACAGCAGCAACATGATCGTGCCGTGCATGGTGAACAGCTGGTTGAACTGCTCGTTCGACAGAAACTGCATGCCGGGCACGCCCAGTTCTGCACGCATCAACAGGGCCATTAGCCCGCCCGCCAGGAAGAAGGCGAACGATGTGACCAGGTACATCAACCCCAGAAGTTTCGGGTCCGTGGTGGTAGCCGCCTTGTAGAGAAACGATCCCTTCAGCCCACGTCTCGGTGGGTACGGGCGAGCGGGGAGCGGTTTCGCGACGGCCGGCGCGTTCACCGTGCGCCTGCTTCGTTCGTGCCGGTCAGTTCGTTGTGCGGGTATGCGGCCACCAGTTCGGTGTCCACGGCTACCGGCCCCGACTTCTGCGCTCCCCCGGGCCCGCCGAGCGCCTGCACCGCGCCGGGAAGAGGCTTGTGGAAGAAGCGGGCGTTGTCGTCTATGTACTTCTCCCACCGAGGTGGGACGTCGGATTCGTAGGAGATGGCATCGACCGGACAGACCGGTTCACAGGCGCCACAGTCGATGCACTCGTCCGGCTGGATGTACAGCGCTCGCTTGCCCTCGTAGATGCAGTCGACGGGGCACTCTTCCACGCAGCCACGATCGAGTACGTCGATGCAGGGTTCCGCAATCACGTACGTCATACCCACCTCCACAGACTCACACTGTTTTAGAGGAATGCGCTCCTCTAAAGTCTTACAGTATGGCCAAGCGGAAGGGAACACATCGTGATCGCGAAAACGTCATCGCGCATCCGGTGTTGGCGTCGCGTCGGCGGGTCGAACTCCTGGACGTTCTGCGGGCACGTGCGGAGCCGTCGACAGCGGCTGTACTGGCCGAACTGGTTTCCCTGCATGTGAGCACCGTGCGCTTCCATCTCGACGTGCTCTCGGGTGCGGGCCTGGTCACTGCGGAGTTCGAGAAGGCGGCGCGTGGCCGGCCCCGCCGGCTGTACCGGGCTGTGGCACCCCGCGACGAGGGGCGGCGAGCCGGATACGAGATGCTGGCCGAGGTGCTCGCGAAACGTTGGGCGATGCCGGGTGAGGATCCGGCCTCGCGGGCCGTGGAGGCGGGTCGGCAATGGGCACCTGATTCGGCGCCCCGCACCCTCGACGATGCGGTCGTCGATGTCACGGACTTGTTCGAGGAGATGGGTTTCGACCCCGAGGCCGGCGCCACGGGCCCGGAAACCGAAACGCCGGGCCACGAGATCCGAATGCGGCTGCGTTCCTGTCCCTTCGAGTCGGTGGCACGCAAGAGTCCGGAGGTGGTGTGCTCCCTGCACCTCGGGTTGCTGCGCGGAATCCTCGACCGGGCAGACGTGCCCGATGTGGACAGTGCACTGATTCCCTGGGACACCCCGCACACCTGCGTTGCTCTGGTCGCCAGGCGATGACGGACACGCGCACGACCTTGATCACCGTGGGGCACGGACGACTCGACAAGGGGCAATTGTCGGGCCTGTTGCGCGACAGCGGAGTCGAGGTGCTCGTCGATATTCGGCGATACCCGGGTAGCAGGCACAACCCGGACGTCCACGGTGACGCCATGTCGCAGTGGTTGCCCCAGGCGCACATCGAATACCGGGCAGAACCACGGCTGGGAGGGCGCCGTCGGCTACCGGCCGATGCGCCACACGAAGATCCGTGGTGGAAGGTCGAACAGTTCGCCGCCTATGCGGCCCACACCCGGACCGCGCAGTTCGCGCAGGCTCTGACCGAAGTGCTCGAATCGGCGAGGCAGCGCCGCACCGCCGTGATGTGCAGTGAGAGCGTGTGGTGGCGATGCCATCGACGCCTGGTCGCCGACGTCACGGTCCTGGCGCGCGATTGCGCCGTTTCGCATCTCATGCACGACGGCCGACAGACGCCACATCCCCCCGCGCCCGGCGCACGATTGCGCTCCGATGGGCATGTGGTGTGGGACCGCCCTCGGTAACGGCGCATCGGTCAGCATAACCATTGTCCGGCGGAGTCGACAAGGCCGTCGTTGCCTCACAAATCTGTACGCCACGTGTGAGAAGGTCGATAGCGCTGCGCGAATAACCGCAGTTCAGAGGTTTAATAGGCCAACCTAAGTTGTGAAGATCCGGGGGTTTTGACCTATCGTTTTCTTTACACGTCGGACTCACAAAAGTCCGACTCGACCGTGAAGCCACGTCGCCTGGGGCGAGAACCACACCCGGAGTGCCGCACAGGGCGATAGCCGATCGGTGGTACCGACCTGCACGGCGGTACTGCGTTGCAAGGAGATGGCCATCAGCGCTGCTGGTCGTCGGTGCATATTTTTGGCATACGAAGGCTGGGTATGAAGCAACTTCCAAGCCCCCAGGGGCTTTACCACCCGTCCAACGAACACGACTCCTGCGGTGTTGCATTCGTCGTGGACATGAAGGGCCGTCGCAGCAGGGACATCGTCGAGAAGGCGATCACTGCTCTCGTCAACCTCGAACATCGCGGTGCCGCCGGCTCGGAGCCCAACACCGGTGACGGCGCCGGCATCCTGCTGCAGGTGCCCGACAAGTTCTTCCGCGCTGTCGTGGACTTCCCGCTGCCCGCAGAGGGCGCCTACGCAACCGGCATCGCCTTCCTCCCACAGGGAGAAGCGGACGCCGCGCGTGCGGCCGAGTCCGTCGAGAAGATCGTCGAGAGCGAAGGCCTGAAGGTTCTCGGCTGGCGCGACGTCGGGACCGACGACTCTTCCCTGGGCGCACTCGCGCGCGACGCGATGCCCACGTTCCGTCAGATCTTCGTCGGCAGCGAAGACGACGCCGTCACCGGCATGGACCTCGAGCGCCGCGCCTACGTTGTACGCAAGCGCACCGAGCACGAACTCGGCAACGAAGGTGCCGGCCAGGACGGCCCCGGCAGCGAGACTGTGTACTTCCCGTCGCTGTCCGGTCAGACGTTCGTCTACAAGGGCATGCTCACCACCCCGCAGCTCAAGGGCTTCTACCTGGACCTGCAGGACGAGCGCGTCGAATCGGCTCTGGGCCTGGTGCACTCGCGCTTCTCCACCAACACCTTCCCGTCGTGGCCGCTGGCGCACCCGTTCCGCCGAGTCGCCCACAACGGCGAGATCAACACCGTCACCGGTAACGAGAACTGGATGCGTGCCCGTGAGGCACTCATCGAGTCCGACATCTTCGGTGGGGCCTCCAAACTGGAGAAGATCTTCCCGGTCTGCACCAACGGCGCGAGCGACACCGCCCGCTTCGACGAGGTGCTCGAGATGCTGCACCTCGGTGGCCGCAGCCTCCCGCACGCCGTGCTCATGATGATCCCCGAAGCCTGGGAGCGTCACGAGAGCATGGACCCGGCACACCGCGCGTTCTACGAGTACCACTCGACGCTCATGGAACCGTGGGACGGACCGGCATCGGTGTGCTTCACCGACGGCACGGTCATCGGCGCGGTGCTCGACCGCAACGGACTGCGCCCGTCGCGTCTGTGGGTGACCGAGGACGGACTCGTCGTCATGGCATCCGAGGTCGGCGTCCTGCCGATCGACCCCGCCACCGTCGTGAAGAAGATCCGCCTGCAGCCCGGCCGCATGTTCCTCGTCGACACCGCGCAGGGCCGCATCATCGACGACGAAGAGTTCAAGTCCGAACTGGCTGCCGAGCACCCCTACCAGGAGTGGCTCGACAAGAACCTCGTTCACATGGACGATCTGCCGGACCGCCCCTACACGTACATGTCGCACGAGCGCGTGCTGCTGCGTCAGCTGATGTTCGGTTTCACCACCGAAGAGGTCGACCTCCTCGTGAAGCCGATGGCGGCTGCGGGTGCCGAGGCACTCGGTTCGATGGGTACCGACACCCCGATCGCGGTTCTGTCGAACCGTTCCCGGATGTTGTTCGACTACTTCTCGCAGATGTTCGCGCAGGTCACCAACCCTCCGCTCGACGCGATCCGCGAAGAGGTGGTCACCAGCATCGGTGGCACCATCGGCCCCGAGCACGACCTGCTGCACCCCACCGCCGAATCGTGCCGGCAGATCTTCCTGCCGCAGCCGATCCTGCACAACGACGACCTGTCGAAGCTGATACACGCCAACGACGACGCACGCTTCCCGGACTTCCGCAGCGTGATCATCCGCGGTCTCTACCCGGTCGCCGAGGGCGGCGAGGGTCTGCGCAAGGCGCTCGACAATGTTCGCTCCCAGGTGTCCGAGGCCATCGCCGGTGGTGCGCGCATCATCGTCCTGTCGGACCGCGAGTCCAACGAGACGTACGCACCGATTCCGTCGCTGCTGATGACGTCCGCGGTGCACCACCACCTGGTTCGGGAGAAGACCCGCACCAAGGTCGGCCTCATCGTCGAGGCCGGCGACGCCCGCGAGGTGCACCACATGGCCCTGCTCATCGGCTTCGGTGCGGCAGCGGTCAACCCGTACATGGCGTTCGAGACCGTGGACGAGATGATCGCCAACAACGATCTGCCCGGACTCGATCTGCAGCAGGCGATCGCCAACTACATCAAGGCCGCCGGCAAGGGTGTGCTCAAGGTGATGTCCAAGATGGGCATCTCCACACTCGCCTCGTACACCGGCGCCCAGCTGTTCCAGGTCATCGGTCTGTCGCAGGAACTGGTCGACGAGTACTTCTCGGGTCTGCACTCGAACCTCGGTGGAATCGGCCTCGACGAGATCGCCGCAGACGTCGCGGTCCGTCACGCCAGGGCCTACCTGGATCGCCCCGAGGAGCGCGCGCACCGCGAACTCGAGGTCGGTGGCGAGTACCAGTGGCGCCGCGAGGGCGAGTACCACCTGTTCAACCCGGACACCGTCTTCAAGCTTCAGCACTCCACCCGCACCGGTCAGTACAAGGTGTTCAAGGAGTACACGAAGCTGGTGGACGACCAGTCGGAGCGCCTCGCCGCGCTGCGTGGTCTGTTCGAGTTCAAGAAGGGCGTCCGCGCGCCGATTCCGCTCGACGAGGTGGAGCCCGCCAGCGAGATCGTCAAGCGCTTCTCGACCGGTGCGATGAGCTACGGCTCCATCTCCGCCGAGGCACACGAGACGTTGGCGATTGCCATGAACCGTCTCGGTGGCCGCTCCAACTCCGGTGAGGGCGGCGAGAACCCCGCCCGGTTCACCGCAGACGAGAACGGCGACCTGCGCCGCAGCGCGATCAAGCAGGTCGCGTCGGGACGCTTCGGTGTCACCTCGCACTACCTGAGCAACTGCACGGACATCCAGATCAAGATGGCGCAGGGCGCAAAGCCCGGCGAGGGCGGCCAGCTGCCCGCGCACAAGGTGTACCCGTGGGTGGCCGAGGTCCGGCACTCCACACCGGGCGTCGGCCTCATCTCGCCGCCACCGCACCACGACATCTACTCGATCGAGGATCTCGCGCAGCTGATTCACGACCTGAAGAACGCCAACCCGCAGGCCCGCATCCACGTGAAGCTGGTGTCGGAGCTCGGTGTCGGCACGGTCGCGGCAGGTGTCTCCAAGGCGCACGCCGACGTCGTGCTCATCTCCGGTCACGACGGTGGCACCGGCGCCACCCCGCTGACGTCGGAGAAGCACGCAGGTGCACCGTGGGAGCTCGGCCTGGCCGAGACCCAGCAGACGTTGCTGCTCAACGGTCTGCGTGACCGCATCGTCGTGCAGGTCGACGGCCAGCTCAAGACCGGCCGCGACGTCATCGTCGCCGCGCTGCTCGGCGGTGAGGAGTTCGGTTTCGCCACCGCACCATTGGTGGTGTCCGGCTGCATCATGATGCGCGTGTGCCACCTCGACACGTGCCCGGTGGGTGTTGCCACCCAGAACCCGGTGCTGCGTGAGCGGTACACGGGTAAGCCGGAGTTCGTCGAGAACTTCTTCATGTACATCGCAGAAGAGGTTCGCGAGTACTTGGCGGAGCTCGGGTTCCGCACCCTCGACGAGGCGGTCGGCCAGGTCGGTGTCCTCGACACCACCAAGGCGCTCGAGCACTGGAAGGGTTCGAAGGCAGGCAATCTCGACCTGTCGCCGATCTTGCACGAGCCGGAATCTGCGTTCGCCGATCAGGACCTGTACTGCACCGGAACTCAGGACCACGGTCTCGACAAGGCGCTCGATCAGCAGCTGATCATCCAGAGCCGCGAAGCCCTCGACAAGGGCACGAAGGTGAGCTTCGAATCGAATATCACCAACGTCAACCGCACCGTGGGCACCATGCTCGGACACGAGCTCACCAAGGTGTACGGCGGAGAAGGTTTGCCGGACAACACGGTCGACATCACCTTCACCGGATCTGCCGGTAACAGCTTCGGCGCGTTCGTCCCCAGGGGCATGACGCTGCGGCTGCACGGCGATGCCAACGACTTCGTCGGCAAGGGCCTGTCCGGTGGACGCATCGTGGTCCGCCCGCCGCTCGAGACGGCCGACGGCTTCGTTGCCGAAGACAACATCATCGGCGGCAACGTGATTCTGTTCGGTGCCACCAGCGGTGAGGTGCTGCTGCGCGGCGTCGTCGGTGAGCGCTTCTGTGTCCGCAACTCCGGCGCCACTGCTGTCGTCGAAGGTGTCGGCGATCACGGCTGCGAGTACATGACCGGCGGCAAGGTGGTCATTCTGGGTAAGACGGGACGCAACTTCGGCGCTGGCATGTCCGGTGGTGTCGCGTTCGTCTACAACCCCGACCGCGATTTCGAAGACAATCTCAACACCGAGCTGGTCGACCTCGAAGACCTCGAGGGCGACGAGTGCGCATGGCTCAAGGGCGCGATCGAACGCCACCGCGACGAAACCGGTTCGGAGGTTGCCACGCGCATCCTGTCCGACTGGTCGCAGCAGGTGGGTCACTTCGCGAAGGTGATGCCGCGCGACTACAAGAAGGTGCTCATGGCAATCAAGGACGCAAAGATCCGCGGGGCCGACGTGGACGAGGCGATCATGGAGGCAGCTCGTGGCTGATCCGAGAGGTTTTCTGAAGCACGGTTCCCGTGAGGTTCCAGTTCGTCGTCCGGTTCCGCTGCGCCTGCTCGACTGGAAAGAAGTCTACGAGGATTTCCCGAAGGAAACCCTCCGGGACCAGGCCAGCCGCTGCATGGACTGCGGTATCCCGTTCTGCCACAACGGTTGCCCGCTGGGGAACTTGATTCCCGAGTGGAACGACCTCGTCTACAAGGACAAGTGGCACGATGGCATCGAGCGGCTGCACGCCACCAACAACTTCCCGGAGTTCACCGGGCGGCTGTGCCCGGCGCCGTGTGAGGCGTCGTGCGTCCTGGGGATCAACCAGGA
Source organism: Rhodococcus quanlei (assembly GCF_055231015.1). Taxonomy (NCBI): domain Bacteria; kingdom Bacillati; phylum Actinomycetota; class Actinomycetes; order Mycobacteriales; family Nocardiaceae; genus Rhodococcus; species Rhodococcus quanlei. The sequence continues at coordinate 81,418 of NZ_JBUYWD010000005.1, forward strand.
CCCGGTGACGATCAAGCAGGTCGAGGTCGAGCTGATCGACCGTGCATTCGACGAGGGCTGGGTCGAGCCGGTGCGCCCGACACGGACGACCGGCAAGAAGGTCGCCGTGGTCGGCTCCGGTCCCGCCGGTCTCGCTGCAGCGCAGCAGCTGACCCGCGCCGGCCACGCCGTCACGGTGTTCGAGCGTGACGACCGGATCGGCGGTTTGCTCCGCTATGGCATTCCCGAGTTCAAGATGGAGAAGCGGCACATCGACCGCCGTCTGTCGCAGATGTCGTCCGAGGGCACCGTCTTCCGCACCGGTGTGAATGTCGGTGTCGACATCACCCCCGAAGAGCTGCGCGAGCAGTTCGATTCGGTGGTGTTGGCCGGTGGCGCAACCGAGGCTCGCGATCTGCCGATTCCCGGCCGAGAGCTCGACGGCATCCACCAGGCCATGGAGTACCTGCCGATCTCCAACCGTGTGCAGTTGGGTGATGATGTTCTCGGTGACGACGGCGAGCCCGCCATCACAGCGAAGGGCAAGAAGGTCGTCATCATCGGCGGTGGCGACACCGGCGCCGACTGCTTGGGCACCTCGCACCGCCAGGGTGCCGAGGTCGTGCACCAGTTCGAGATCATGCCGCGTCCGCCGGAGACCCGTGCCGAGCAGACCCCGTGGCCGACGTACCCGCTGATGTACCGCGTGTCGTCTGCCCACGAAGAGGGTGGCGAGCGTGTGTTCTCGGTCAACACCGAGGAGTTCGTGGGTAAGGACGGTAAGGTCACCGGCCTGAAGGCCCATGAGGTCGAGATGTCCGGCGGCAAGTTCCAGAAGGTCGAAGGATCCGAATTCGAGCTCGAGGCCGACATCGTGTTCCTGGCGATGGGCTTCGTCGGACCCGAAAAGCCGGGTCTGCTCACCGATCTCGGTGTGGACCTGACCGACCGTGGCAACGTCGCCCGCTCGGACAAGTTCGCCACCAATGTCGACGGTGTGTTCGTGGCCGGTGACATGGGCCGCGGCCAGTCGCTCATCGTGTGGGCGATCGCCGAGGGGCGTGCAGCAGCCGCGGCTGTCGACACCTACCTGGAAGGGTCGACTGCTCTGCCGGCTCCGATTTTGCCAACTACCGCACCGCAGCGGTAGGTTTCACACTACGGATCTGCGCCCCGCTCACTTCCGAGCGGGGCGCAGTTCGTGTGTCAGGCAACTGATTGTCGTATCGGGCGGGTGACGTCCGTTAACCGAACGTGCACATACTGGACATGTCGAAATGGAAGCATTCGCGCCATGAAACGCCCCCTCGCTCTTCTGATCTCGGTAGCCTCGGCTGCGCTCTTGTCCACGGTGTCCACGCCCGTTGCGGCAGCGGATCCGGGCGATTGCCCCAGCATGTACGTGGTTGCCATCCCGGGAACGTGGGAGACGTCGAACGCCGGAAGTCCCGGTCCTGGAATGCTTTCCGGTGTGACGAACGGCCTGCCGGGATCCGTCGAGGTCGATTACGTTTCCTATGCCGCCACAGCCTTTCCCTGGGAAGGAAAGGTCTACGGCCGCTCGAAAGCTCAAGCCGTGGACGGTGCAAAAGCGTTGCTGAAGTCGATGGCCGACCGGTGCAGCGGTACGGATCTCGCGATCGTCGGCTACAGCCAGGGCGCAGACGCGGCGGGGGACGTCGCGGCCGAAATCGGTACCGGTCTCGGCGTCGTACCCGCGCATCGGGTGACTGCCGTCGGTCTCATCTCGGATCCACGCCGATCCCCGGCCGATGTGCAGATCGGTCCGCGGGTCGCGGGGAGCGGCGCCGGCGGCGCCCGCCTCGGTGGGTTCGGTTTGCTCAGCCACAAGACGGTCACGATCTGTGCGGTCGGTGACCTCTACTGCTCCACACCCGAAGACGACTTCGTGTCCCGGCTGGCCGGATTCCTCGCCGAGGTATCGGGCACCCGGCCGGGCAACTTCGACCAATACGAGAAGGAAGCGCAGGCTCTCGTCGACGATCTGGTGGACGCAGGCGGTCTCCCGACCCTGATGGGCCAGTTGGACCAGCCGTCGACCAACGATAGGGCGCTGAAGCTCGCGAAGTTCTACGGAACCGCCGTCCACCAGGATTACGCGACGTATCCCGTCGACGCGTCGGGCACGCCGGCAACCACCTGGATGCGAAACTGGCTCGCCGCCAAGGCCTGAGCTCAGTCGGCGTCGAACCTGGCGGCGAACCGCAGCAATCCGGGTGACAGGCGGCTGAGCGCCGAACCGAACTTGGCTTCCGGCGAGACGGGCACGACCGGCTTGTTCGATTTCACGGCCTTGACGATCTGCGCGGCCACTTTGTCGGGGCCGAAGTTGCGGCGCCGATAGAACGAGTCGACCTTGTCCTGCTGCTTGCGTTCCTCGTCGACGCCCACGCCCGCGAAACCGGTGTTCTTGATGATGTTGGTTGCGATGATGCCCGGGCAGATGGTGCTCACCCCGATGCCGTGCGGAACGAGTTCTCCTCGAAGGCAATCGGAGACCATGTACACCGCAGCCTTACTGGTGGCGTACGCGGTGAGTTCCTTCTGCGGGGTGTAGGCGACGACCGAGGACAGATTGACGATGTGTCCGCCCGTGCCGCGTTCGATCATCTGCTCCGAGAAATACCGGCAGCCGTTGACGACACCCCAGAAGTTGATGTTCATGACCCGTTCGAAGGCCTCACGGGTGGTCTTGGTGAAGCTTCCCGAATAGCCGATTCCAGCATTGTTGACCACGACGTCGGCGACGCCGTGCCGTGCGCGGACCGTCTCCGCGAACTGCTTCACCGCCTCCTCGTCCGACACGTCGAGTCGGTAGGCGTGTGCACCGCCGCCGAACACGGCCTCCGATCCGCGCACCGAGCGCGGGTTGTTGATCAACTCGGCTGTCTCCTGCGCGGTTTCCAGGTTGATGTCACTGACCACCAGAATCGCGCCCTCGGCAGCAAACGCGAGTGCGGTCTCGCGGCCTATTCCGCTGCCGGCGCCGCTGACGACCACCACCGCACCCGTCAGGTCGCGTAGACGGCGCCTCTTCTTCGTCCCGATGCGCCAGCGTCGAACATCCCTAAGAAGACTCATGCGACCATCATGCCGTGTCGGACTGGGTAGATTCGTGATGCGAGCCACATCGGTTTCGCGTACGAAAGGATTCATATGAGCGAACTGCGTGTCGTAGCAACCATTCCAGCCAAGCCGGGATCCGAGGATGCCGTGCGGGCGGCACTGACCGAACTGGTGGTGGAAAGTAGGGCAGAAGATGGCTGCGTCGCCTACGACCTGTTCGAATCGACTGCCCAAGCAGGGACCTTCGTCACCGTCGAATCGTGGGCGGGCAAGGAAGCTCTCGACGCTCACATGCAATCTCCGCATTTGCGAAAGGCTGCCGCTTCGTTCGGCGAACTGCTCGCCGAACCGCCCACGATTCATCCGTTGACTCCCGTGGTGTGAGGCGCTCGAGCCCGCGACGGAGCAGCACCTCGGGCAGTAGGCCCGTTTCCCCAGGACGTTTCACGTGGAACCAACCGGATTTGCCTCACGGCTTTGGCTTCGCTGTGTTATTGCTTTGGCTTCGCTAGGGGAAACGCCAGGGTTTCCCGGATACTGCCGCCGGTGATGAGCATGACGATGCGGTCGACGCCCATCCCGAGGCCACCGGTGGGCGGCATCGCGTGTTCGAGGGCCTGCAGGAAGTCCTCGTCCAACTCCATGGCCTCTTCGTTGCCGCCGGCCGCAAGTCGTGATTGTTCCGTGAGGCGCTGGCGCTGGTCGACAGGGTCGGTGAGCTCGCTGTACGCAGTGCCCAACTCGACTCCCCATGCCACCAGATCCCACTTTGCCGCCACGCCGGGGATGGTCGGATGTGGCCGGGTGAGGGGCGACATCGAGGTGGGGAAGTTGGTGTAGAACGTGGGGAACTCGGTGTCTCCTTCGACCAGGTGCTCGTACATTTCCTGTGCGACGGCGCCCGCGTCCCAATCCGACTGGTACGGAATTTCATGCTCGTCGCACAGTTTCTGCAGTTCTCCGAGTGCAGTCTCGGGACCGATGCGCGTGTCCAGCTTCTCGGAGACGGCCTCGTGCATGGTCTTGACCGGCCATTTGCCGGAGATGTCGATCTCCACCAGGTTGCCGTCGGGCCCCGGACGCTTGATGATCTCGCGACCGTACGCGGCAAACGCCGCAGTCTGGATGAGCTTGCGGCAGAGCGTCATCATCTGCTCGTAGCCGCTGTGCGCCTCGTATGCCTCGAGGATCGTGAACTCCGGGTTGTGCTTGAAGTCGACCCCCTCGTTGCGGAAGACCCGGCCGATCTCGAACACCTTCTCCACACCTGCGACGCACAACCTCTTCAGGTACAGCTCGGGAGCGATGCGCAGGTACAGGTCCAGGTTGTAGGCGTTGATGTGGGTGAGAAACGGCGCCGCGTTGGCGCCTCCGTGTACCGGTTGCAGGATCGGAGTTTCCACCTCGAGGTATCCCCGCCCACCCAGAGAGTCACGCAACGACTTCACGATTGCGCTCCGGGCTTCCAGGAGGTGGCGGGCGTCCGAGTTGATGGCCAGATCGACATAACGCTGGCGCACCCGGGTTTCGGGGTCGGCCAGACCCTTCCACTTGTCCGGCAGTGGGTGCAGGCACTTGCCGATGATCCGCCACTCGTTGGCGAGCAGCGACCGTTCGCCGCGCCTGCTGTAACCGACGACACCGCTGACCTCGATCAGGTCGCCGAGATCGAACTCGCTGGAGAAGGCGTGAATACGTTCGGTACCTACTCGCGCCTGATCGACCAGGACCTGAATATCTCCCGACCAGTCTCTGATCAGCGCGAACGTCACCCCACCGTAGGCGCGGATGCGGAGCAGCCGTCCGGAGAGGCGAACCGTGGTGCCCTCGGGCGATTCCTCCGCTCCACGCACCGAATGCGTCGGCGGATAGGCCACCGGGTACGGGTCGATACCGTCGGCGACGAGGGCGTCGAGTTTGTCGAGCCGCACCCGCACCTGCTCGGGCCGACGCGGTCCAGTAGGGGCGGGCGCCGCGCTCACGGGAGGACTGCCGTCGGCGTTGAGGCCTTCCGCGGCCACGACGGCGGCAGGCAGTGCCTCGTGGATGCCGGTGTGCTCTGCGGTGCCCCGGGACCTGCGGCCGAATCGGGGGAGGGTCACGAAACCCTCGGCGACGGCCGAGGCGAATCCGACACGCAGCAACTCCCGATTGTCCGCGAAGCAGATGTACCGAGGTACCCATTCGGGCTGGTACTTCATGTTGGAGCGGTACAGGGCTTCGAGCTGCCACCACCGTGAAAAGAACACGAGAACCGAACGCCACACCCGCAGGATGGGGCCTGCTCCGATTCTGCTGCCTTCTTCGAACACCGACCGGAACACCGCGAAGTTCAACGACACCTTGTTGATGCCGAACTGATTCGCCCCGGTCGCCAACTCGGTGACCATCAACTCGACCACCCCGTTCGGAGCTTCCGGGCTGCGACGCATCAGGTCGAGGGAAACACCACTCGGTCCCCACGGCACGAGGGACAGCATTCCGAGTACGTCACCGGACTCGTCGACCGCTTCCACGAGCAGACAGTCTCCGTCGAGGTGGTCGCCGAGACGGCCGAGGGCCATGGAGAACCCACGTTCGGTCTCGGTGTCGCGCCAGGTGTCCGCCCGCTCGATGATCCGGGCCATGTCCTCGGCGGAGATGTCGTGGTGGCGGCGGATGCGAACGCTCACACCGTGGCGGCGGACCCGCGTGACGGCCTGACGCACTTGCCGCATGTCGCGACCGTTCAGGCTGAACTCGCGGGTCCAGATGATCGCTTCGTCGCCGAGCTGCAGTGCCGAGAGTCCGGCCTCGGTGTAGGCCCTGGCACCGTGTTCGCCGGCGCCCATCACCGCCGGCGCCCAACCGTATTCGGTGGCGAGCCTGCGCCAGGCCGCGATTGCCTCCGGCCACGATTCCACTTCGCCGATGGGATCACCGCTGGCCAGACATACACCCACCTCGACTCGGTAGGTGATCGCGGCCTTGCCGCCGGGGGAGAACACGACCGCCTTGTCGCGGCGAGTTGCGAAGTATGCAAGGGAATCGTCCGCGGAGGGGTCCTGCAACAGCCCGCGGATGGCGGACTCGTCATGGCCGGTCAGGGCATTGTTCGAGTGCTGGGAACGGAAGAGTGTGATGACCGCACCCAGCAGTGCGAGTGCACCGAACAGGCCGAGCAGCGTGTTCACGAATCCGTGTGGACGACCGGAGAACTCCTCGTTGTCCAGAGCGGACAGCGCGGAGACACGGTTGAACGACCACAGCAGTCGCTCGTCCGACGGCAACGATCCGGGGAACAGTTCCACGAGCGCCCAGCCGACAAGGGTGCCGACAGCCACACTCACCAACAGCACACCGAGCGCCTTCCACACGGCACCCGGCCGCACCCGGGTGTGGAATTCGCGACGCGCAGCCACCAGAACGCCCAGCAGGGCCAGGTGCACAACCAAAGCGATGCCGGCGTTCACGTCGCCGTCCGAAACGAGGTCGACGACGTTCGACACCGCAAGCAAGGCGATGTAGACCGTCAGAACCCACCATGCAATTCGTTTACGGCTCGCTATCGCGGCGGCGAGAAGTCCCACGACCAATGCCCATGACAGGCTGGTGTCCGGTGCATCGAAGTAGTAGGTGTCGACGTACTGGCGCGGGGCGTGAAGGTAGTAGCGCAGGACCGGGAAGAGGCTCCAGAGGAACACCGCAACCGAGAACACACCCAGAATCAGGCCGGCGACGTGTGGAACCTGGTGTAGGCGCCCACCTCTGAGAGCTCTGGTTTGCGTCTGGATCAACGAACTTCCTCCCTACGTGACGTCGGTGGCACACTCCAGTTTGGCCGGTGCGAGGGCTCGATGGGGGGAAGAGTGAGAAAGGGGCATGTCCGGCGCCCCACAAACCAGGGCTAGGCTGGATCAGGCCACATGGTCGGGCGTGAAGGAAAGCTGCAACATGGAATCCTCGGGTGACTCGTCGTCGGCTGCGCAGGAACTTGTCGTTGCTCTCGCGTCGGCGATGGAGGCGCAGAGTGGCGCTCTCGAGGCACGGGTGATCGACCGGTTGACTACCGAGATCGAGGATGCCCGGGACCCGCACATTGCCACGATGCAGGCCGCCGCCACGGTGGAGGCCCTGGCAGTGACTCGTCAGATTCTGCAGCATCGGATCGACGCCGGACGTGCCGAGGTTCCAGCGATTGCCGTCGAGCACGCGCGGCGACTGGCGCAGCGTGGTGTCCCGCCCGCCGTCATGGAACGGGCGAACCGCTTGGCCACCGACACGGTGATGCGGTGGTGTCTCGAACAGATGGAGTTGCTCACCGAGGACGCGTCGGTGATCGCACAGGCAGCGGTTCTGATCATGAGCAACAGCGGCGCCTACGGGGACCGGGTGGCCGATGTGCTCGCGGCGGCGTACCACGCCGAGCGTGAGCTGTGGATGCGGCGCAGCAGCGCGTCCCGCGAGGCCTGCGTCGGACAGCTTCTGTCCGGCCCGGTGCCGGACCCCGCCGCCCTCGAGCTCACCCTGGGATATCGGCTCGGGCAGTGGCACCTGGCCTTCACAAGCTGGACCGATCCGGTCGAGTCCGGCAAGGACGCCAACGCCTTCCTCGAGCGTTCGTTCGTCGAACTCTCGGATCGGTTGGAATGTGCGGCGCCGCCCCTGGTTCTGTCTCGGGCGAACAACGAGGTGTGGGCGTGGCTGGCGGCCGGCCCCGACGTCGACATCACCGACATTCGGACGATCGTGACGGGGTGGGAGAAACCGGTAAGGGTCACGGTCGGGGCACCGGCCGAGGGGGTGGCAGGTTTCCGGCGCTCTCACGAGCAGGCGATGTTGGTGGAGGTGGTCGGGCGGCGTTCGGCGCGTCGCAGCCCACTGTTGGTTTCGAGTGCGGAGGCCGGAGCAATCGCATTGATGTGTGCGGACCTGCCGGCGACCCGAAACTGGGTGTGCGACGTCCTCGGCCCGTTGGCCGTGGACGATTCGGCGAGCGAGCGGTTGCGCGAGACGATCCGCGTGTTCTTCGCGAACGGTGCGAGCTACACCGCCACCGCGGACCAGATGAGCATGCACAGGAATTCGGTGGTGTATCGGCTCCGTAAGGCGGAGGGGCAACTCGGGCGCAAGCTCCGTGACGGTCGCCTCGACCTCGAGATCGCGTTGGCGCTGTGTCAGTGGCTCGGCGCAGCGGTGTTCGAGGCAGGAACGGCGAACCAGCGCGGAGTCTGATCGTGCGGCCCGCCTCGAACATTCGCAGCTAACGGACGGCTCGCAGCGGCTGTGGTTTCGCGGTCTTGATGAAGTAGGCAACTTCGTCGATGGCGCGTTGCCCTTCCGGCACGAGGTCGGCGGCAGCCTGGAACACGTGGACCTGGCGACGCCAAACCTGAAGCTCGCAGGGGACTCCCGCTTCCGCGAGCCGGTCGGCCATCAGCTCGGAATCGGGCAATAGAAGTTCGTGCGATCCGACCTGGATCAGTACCGGCGGCAGGCCTCGCAGATCGTTGTTTATCGGGCAGATCCGCTCCGGGCGCACCGGACTCGACTGGGAATCGACGCGTTCGGAGATCCGCGAGAGAGCGTCGAGTGCGTGAACCGGGAACATGGCGTCACGATCGGAATTACGGTGCTCGGCCTTACGGGCCGGGTCGATCTCGGTGAGAGGGGAAAGCGCCACGATTCCGGCCGGTCCGGGCAGTCCCTGGTCACGGAGAGCGAGCGAGACCATGAACGACAGGTAGCCGCCGGCGGAGTCGCCGGCGATGACGATCTGGTCGGGGCGGTATCCCTGCGACAGCATCCAGCGGTAGCCGCTGACCCCGTCGTCGACGGCGTCGCAAATGCTGTGATCTGGCAGCGTTCGGTAGTCGACCATCAGGACCGGAGCCGCAGCCGAGGCCGAGATGCGGGAGACCAGCCGACGGTGGGTGCCGACTCCGGGCAGGAGGAAGGCGCCGCCGCGCAGGTAGAGGACGACGCGTTCGTCGCCCGGACCACTCGGCGTGTTGTCGGTATCGACCAAATGAGCCCGGCAGCGGTCGAGCAGGATCGTGTGGATGCGGGTTCCGTCGAGGGGTGGGTGTACCCGGGTGCTCACGTAGTCGACGACCCTCATCGGCCATGGGAGCGTCGAGGCTTTGGCCCACAGTGAGATGACCGGACGGACGGTCAGACGCAGCGTATTGGCCAGAATGTGCGATTGCACGCTGGTGCTGCGGATCTCCTGGCGATCGACTGCTGTCGGGAGGTGGCCACGCTGTCGGGCTTCGTTGATCATGAACTTCCTAGGGGCTGCATGTGATCACGGTCACTGATTCCTCCAGAACAATAGGTTGGATAGTGCCACTTGCCATTGGCCCCGCCGCACGAGAAATTCGGTCCATTCTGTGCCGAGACGCCAGTTTTCGAACGCGTGGGATGATGAACCCGTGTCTGCTCCCGAAGATGTCCCGATCCGCGACGAGTCGATCCGCCTGGGTCAGTTTCTGAAACTGGCGAATCTCATCGAATCGGGTGCGGAAGCGAAAGAAGTGATTGCCGACGGATTGGTGTCGGTGAACGGGGAGGTCGAGACGCGTCGCGGCCGGCAGTTACGTAGCGGAGACGTCGTCGAAATCGGTGGCATGACGGCGAAGGTGGCGTCGGAAGTCCCCTGACCACCCCAACGAATGTCACACACGTTCGCGTGAGCTGAACGTGTGTGACATTCGCCGGGACAAAGAGAGGGGGATTCAGCGAACGACGACGCCGTCCTGGTCGCTGTAGACGGTTTCGCCCGGGTTGAACGTGACGCCACCGATTTCGATGGGAACGTTCTTCTCACCCGAACCGGTCTGAGTGCTCTTGCGCGGGTTGGTACCCAGTGCCTTCACACCGATGTCGAGCGTCTTCAGGATCGCCGAGTCCCGGACTGCGCCGTTGATGATGACACCGGCCCAACCGTTGTCGACACCGCGGCCCGCGATGACGTCACCGACGAGGGCGGTGTGGATGCTCGCGTCGCCGTCGACGACGAGAACGCCGCCGTTTCCAGGCTCACTGAGGGTCTGCTTGACCAGCAGGTTGTCCTGGAAGCACTTGATGGTGGTGATGGGGCCTGCGAAAACATCCCGGCCTCCGAACCGGATGAACTGCGTATCGCAGCTGCGGATCTCGGGGCCGATTTCGTCGGCCAGGTCGGCTGTCGCTACTGGTTCGGTCATGCCTGCCAGTTTATCGCCGGCTCTCAGTCGACCGGACGGCCGTGGCGTCGCTCGTAGTCGGCGCGTGTGCGGTCTGCCTTTCGCTGCGCCTTCTCGCCCATCAGATCGGGGTCGAGTCCATGACTGAGCAGCCGGTGGCGCCGGTAGATGCCTTGCAGTGCCACCGCGAAGTACAGCAGCGGCATGATCAGCAACGCCATCATCGACAACGGAACCCAGATCGGCCCCGGCATCAACAGGAACAGTGCCAGCAGCGCCGCTGCAGGCAAGGTGAAACGGATGATGTAGCGGACCGAAGCGCCGGGACCGACCAGATCGTCACGGACCCAGTCCTGCATCGAATCCGGAAGGGTCCTGCCGAACAGATACCCGACATACTGCGGAAAGTTGGGGCGCTGCGTTGCGGACATACCCCCAGAATAGGCAGCGAGGGTGCGCGGGGGATGTGAACCCGCGCACCCTCGCTGCCCACGACCGTTACCGGCGCTTCTGCTCGGCGTTCGCGACGATGATGTCGCGGACGAACTGGGCGAGGCCCGGCTCGACGTCGTCGTACGTCTTGGTGAACCGTTCGTCCTGGATGTACATCTGGGCGAGGCACACTTGCATGTCGTAACCGCAGTCGTAGAACTGCTCGATGCTGGCGCGGTGATCCTCGGCCAGGGTGTTCGCCTCGTCCGAACCCGGCTGCACTCCACCGGTCAATCCTGCCGCCAGCTTCGCGTTCAAGGCGTCCATGTCGTCCTTGACCTTCTGCCAGTCAGCTTTCGTGAACGTGGCGGTCCGCTCCTGGGACTGCTTCCACTCGTCGGTGGTGCCCCACCGGTCTTCGGCCTCGGCTGCGTACTCCTCGGCGGGCCAGTCGTCGCCGAAAATTTCGCGCTGCTCTTCCGGGGTCAGCTGGTTGCCCACAGTTCTCGCCTCCATCATCTTCTCTACGGCCGCGGCCATTCGATGCAAGCGATCGATCCGTTCGCCGAGCAGTTCGAGCTGTCGGCGCAGGTGCGCCATGGCGTCGACGGACGGATCGTCGAGGAGGGTCGCGATCTCCTCGAGCCGAAACCCCAGCTCGCGGTACAGCAGCACCTGGTGCAGACGTTCTACGTCAGCACTCGAGTAGCTGCGGTAACCGGTTGCTGTGCGGCCGGACGGGGTCACCAACCCGATGTCGTCGTAGTGGTGCAGGGTTCGCACGCTCACTCCGACAAGGTTGGCGACCACGCCGACCGTATGTTTCTCGCTCACAGAGACCACCGTGGTGCCTCACGCCGCGTGAGGGTCAAGTCAGTTGTAGAGATCTGCGATCTCGTCCGAGAAGTTGTTGATGACGACCTTGCGCTTGAGCTTCATGCTGGGGGTGATCTCGCCGGCCTCGACGGTCAGCTCGCGGTCCAGGATGCGGAACTTCTTCACCTGTTCCCAGCGGTTGAGTCCGGCATTCAGTTCGTCGACGTAGCCGCTCATGAGGTCGTGGGTGGCTTCCGCTCCCGCGATCTCGGCGAACGACTTTCCGGCCATGCCGTTCTTCTCTGCCCACTCGGTGATGGCTTCGGCGTCGAGGCTGATCAGAGCCACGCAGTACGACTTGTTCTCACCGTTGACGATGATCTCGCCGACGAACGGGCAGATGCCCTTGAAGGTGGCGGCGACCGCGGACGGTGCAACGTACTTGCCGTTGGACGTCTTGAACATGTCCTTCTTGCGGTCGGTGATCTTCAGGAAGCCCCGGTCGTCGACTTCACCGATGTCGCCGGTGTGGAACCAGCCGTCGTCGGTTAGGGATTCGGCGGTGGCCTCCGGGTTCTCGTGGTATCCGCTCATCACGCCGGGACCCTGGACGAGCACCTCACCGTCCTCGGCGATGCGCACCTTCGTGCCCGGAACGGGCCAGCCGACGGTGCCGAACTTGTAGGCGGACGGCCGGTTCACGAACGTGGCGGCGCTGGTCTCGGACAGTCCGTACCCCTCGAGCACCACGATGCCGATGGCGTCGAACCACTGGGCGACGTCTTTGTCGAGGGCGGCAGAACCGGAGATGAAGAACTTCAACCGGCCGCCGAAGCGGTCACGAATGGTGGTGAACACGAGACGGTCTGCGATTTTCTGCTTCACCGACAGCACGGCCGACGGACTCTTGCCGTCCTGCTTCGCACGCGAGACCTCGAGTCCGACCCCGATGGCCCAGTCGAAGATCTTCTCCTTGATACCGCCCTCTTCGCGAATGGTGGCCACGATTTTCGCATACACCTTTTCGAAGATGCGCGGTGCGGCGCCCATGAAGGTGGGCTTGACCCCGGGGAGATTCTCGACGATCTTGTCGACGCGGCCGTCCACGGCAGTGCAGAATCCGATCTGCAGCGGAAGGGTGAGCAGCACTTTGCCGAAGACGTGCGACAGCGGCAGCCACAGGTACTGCACGTCGTCCGGACCGAGGATGTCGACGGAGGCGATACCCGCAGCTTCGTAGGTCCATGCCGAGTGCGGCAGACGCACGCCCTTCGGTTTACCCGTGGTGCCGGACGTGTAGATCAAGGTCGCCAGGTGATCGGGGGTGATCGTGGCGATGCGACTCTCGACGGAATCCGGGTTCTCGGTCAGGTGCTCGGAGCCGAGCTTGTCCAGATCCGCGAGCGTGATGACCCACTCGTCGGAGTTGTCGGACGGGGTGCCGTCCACCAGGATCACTTTCATCACGTCGGGGAGTTCGTCGCGATGTGCGCGTAGCTTCGCGACCTGCGATTCGTCCTCGGCGAACACGATTCGGCTGCCGGAGTTCGAGACGATGAACGCCACGTCCGGTGCGGTGGTGGTCGGGTAGACGGTCGTCGTGGCCGCTCCGGCGCACATCACCGCGAGGTCGGCGAGTACCCACTCGTAGCGCGTGGACGAGGCCAGGGCGACGCGATCTTCGGCGTTCACGCCGAGTGCGATCAATCCGGCGGCCAGACGCGACACGCGGGTGCCCGTTTCGGCCCATGTGACACTCGCCCAACCCTCGCCCGCGGGGTACCGGAACGCCTCGCCGTTAGGGGTTTTTGCAACACGATCGACGAACAAGTGCGCCACCGATGGTGATCGATTCTCGATCAGGGCGTTGTCGACGACTTCCTCGGACGCATGAATGAGTGCCATAGCTGTGAGCGTAGTCCCAGTACATCTCACTGTTCATCGCGGCTGTGAAGTGAGGCACGTAGCAGGTAGGTTGTGTGTAACTCCAAGAACTACTCACCAGTAGGGGTGTCCGATGCCTGCTCCGTCTGCCGCGACGTTCGCGCGTCTTTCCGAACTGATCGCAATTCCCGACGCCGCCGACCGTCCGACTCGGTCGATCGTCGAGGCGTTCACCGGGAACGAGCTGACCACCGTTCCCGTCGGCACTGCCGACGACGCGAAGGCCGCCATCGCTCGCGCCCGGGTCGCACAGGCGGAATGGGTCAAGCGTCCCGTCGCCGATCGCGCTGAGATCTTCGACCGCTACCACGACCTGGTGCTGGAGAATCGTGACGCGCTCATGGACATGGCGCAGGCCGAGACGGGCAAGTCCCGCGCCGCCGCCCAGGAGGAAGTCCTCGACATAGCGATGACGGCCCGTCACTACGCGCGGGTGGCACCCAAGCTGCTGCGTCCGCGCCGGGTGACCGGCATGTTGCCGGTCCTGACCAAGACCATGGTTCGGTATCACCCCAAGGGTGTCGTCGGCGTCATCTCGCCGTGGAACTACCCGATGACACTGGCCGTATCCGATGCGATCGCAGCGATCCTCGCGGGCAATGCAGTCGTGATCAAGCCCGACAGCCAAACCCCGTACTGCGCATTGGCTTGCGCCGAACTGCTGTACAAGGCAGGCCTGCCGCGGGATCTGTTCGCCGTCGTACCGGGTCCGGGTTCGGTCGTCGGGACCGCGCTCGTCGAGAACACCGAGTACCTGATGTTCACCGGTTCCACGGCAACGGGCAAGCTCCTCGCCGAGCAGGCCGGCCGCCGTCTCATCGGCTTCTCCGCCGAGCTCGGTGGCAAGAACCCGATGATCGTGGCCGCAGGAGCGAACCTGCGAGAGGTCACCGATGCCGCCGTGCGTGCGTGCTACTCCAACTCCGGTCAGCTGTGCATCTCGGTCGAGCGGATCTACGTCGAAGAATCGATCGCGCCCGAGTTCACCCGCATGTTCGGTGACCGGGTCCGCAACATGTCGCTGGCCCCCGGCTACGAGTTCGGCATCGAGATGGGCAGCCTCGTGTCCGAGGATCAGGTCAAGACCGTGTCCGGCCACGTCGACGACGCCGTGGCCAAGGGTGCAACAGTGCTGGCCGGCGGCAAGGCCCGCCCCGACCTCGGCCCCCTCTTCTACGAGCCGACACTGATCACCGACGTTCCCGAGGACGCCGAGTGCTACCGAAACGAGACGTTCGGACCGCTCGTGTCGATCTACCCGGTCAAGAACGTCGACGAGGCCATCGAGCGTGCCAACGACACCGAATACGGCCTCAATGCCAGCGTGTGGGCGGGTAGCAAGGCCGAGGGTGAGGCCATCGCGACCCGGGTTCACGCCGGCACCGTGAACGTAGACGAGGGCTATGCCCCCGCCTGGGGCAGCACCGGTGCCCCGATGGGCGGAATGGGCGTCTCCGGCGTGGGCCGTCGCCACGGACCCGACGGGTTGATCAAGTACACCGAGCAGCAGACCGTCGCCACCACGCGCATCCTCAACCTCGGCGGACCGCGTGGGCTGTCGCCGAAGCTGTGGGCAAAGGTCATGCCGCACTTCGTCAAGGCCCTGAAGTGGTTGCCCGGCCGGTAGGGACACGCTCGACGCGAAGATGCCACGGCTGAGGCCGCCAGTCGCTATCGTTCCGGGGTCGGACAATTCGATTTCCGGTTCGGCGACGAGAGGGAAGGCATCTCCGCAGTGGCAGATACGACCGAAGTAAAGCGTGAGGTGTGGTCCGGCCGCACCGTCTTCATTCTGGCTGCAATCGGTTCGGCCGTCGGCCTGGGCAACATCTGGCGATTCCCGTACGTGGCGTACACGAACGGCGGCGGCTCGTTCATCGTCCCGTACCTGATCGCGTTGCTGACGGCGGGCATCCCCTTGCTGTTCCTGGATTACGCGATCGGGCACAAGTTCCGAGCGTCGCCGCCGCTCTCTTTCCGCCGCCTGAAGAAGCGCACGGAGTTCATCGGCTGGTGGCAGGTGGGAATCTGCTTCGTCATCGCCGTGTACTACGCGGTCATCATCGCGTGGGCGCTGCGGTACCTGTTCTTCTCGTTCACCGAGGAGTGGGGTGACGATCCCGGCGGCTTCTTCATGTCGGAGTTCCTGAAACAGGACACCACATCCAATTTCGGTCTCGATTTCGTTCCGGGCGTTGCGATCCCGTTGCTGCTGGTGTGGATCGCCACTTTGGTCATCCTCGGGTTCGGTGTCCAGAAGGGCATCGGCGCCTCCGCCAAGTTCTTCGTTCCGGTGCTGGTGGTCCTCTTCGCGATCCTGGTGGTGCGTGCTCTGTTCCTCGAGGGGGCCGGTGTCGGTCTCGATGCGTTCTTCACGCCCGACTGGTCCGCGTTGACCGACAGCAGTGTGTGGATCGCCGCCTATGGGCAGATCTTCTTCTCACTGTCCGTGGGCTTCGGCATCATGATCACCTACTCGTCGTACCTCAAGCGCAAGACCAACCTCACAGGCTCCGGCCTGGTGGTGGGCTTCACCAACAGCAGCTTCGAGATCCTCGCCGGTATCGGTGTGTTCGCCACGCTCGGGTACATGGCGACGATCGCCGCGGTCCCGGTCGACGAGGTGGTCGACAGTGGCATCGGCCTCGCGTTCATCGCGTTCCCGACCATCATTTCGAACATGCCGGGCGGCCCGTTCTTCGGCTTCCTGTTCTTCGCATCGCTGCTGTTCGCCGGTTTCACGTCACTGATCAGCATCGTCCAGGTGTGTGTGGCGGCCGTGCAGGACAAGCTCGGAATCGGCCGCGTGCCGGCCGTGGTCGGCGTCGGTGGTGCCGCGACGATCGTGTCGCTGCTGCTGTTCCCGACCACGACGGGTCTGAACGTCCTCGACATCGTGGACAACTTCGCCAACAACATCGGCATCGTCTCGGTGTCCCTCGTCGCCGTCGTGACCGTGACGTGGGTTCTGCGTCGCCTTCCGGAGATGCAGAATCATCTCAACGCGGTGTCCTCGTTCAAGATCGGTATCGTCTGGCGTGTGTTCATCGGCGTGATCACACCCATCGTGCTTGCGTACATGCTGATCAGTGAGGTTGTCAGTCGAATCAACGACGGTTACGGCGGATTGCCGACCGGGTTGGTCACGACGTTCGGATGGGTGGTGCAGGCAGGCATCGTGGTAGTCGCGATTCTGCTGACGTTCACGCCGTGGCGCCGCAGCGATGCCGATCTCGAGCGCATACCGGATGGCGACAACGCATCCGACGGCGCGAACGCATCCGATACAGAGAAGGCCGGTGAGAGCTCGTGAGCGCTACAGCAATCGTGATGATGATCGTTGCACTCCTCGTGCTGTGGGGTGGATTGGCGCTGAGTCTGATCCACCTCCACCAGCACCCTGACGAGGAGTGACCGCCGGGTCAGCAGTCGGCGATGAGTTGGCTCAGCTTCTGCGTTTCGGGCTCTTCGAGCAGGAGTAGGGGGCGACGTGGGACCCCGGCGTCCATTCCGATGCTGCGCAGTCCGGATTTGATGGTCGTGGGCAGCCCGCGGGCCACGATCATCTCCAGAAACGGCTTCAGTCGAGCGAACATCTCTTCCGCGTGCTCATTTTCGCCGGCCGCCACTGCGCGGTGAAATTCGACGATCCGATCGGGGATCAGACATGGTGCTGCCGAACACCACCCGGCGGCGCCGGCGCGGAATGCCTCCAGTGCCAGGGGGTTGCTGCCGTTGAAGAAGGGAAGGTCGCCGCCGCTCAGGTCCCGCAGCCGGTGCATGCGTGAGATATCGCCGCTCGATTCCTTGACCATGGTGATGTTCTCGACGTTGCGCACGAGGTCGAACAAGAACTCCGGCTTCATGTCGATTCCCGTGGTGGCCGGGTTGTTGTAGACCATGACGGGGATTCCGATGGATTCGGCGAGTGTCGTGAAGTGCACTCGCACCTCCTCTTCGGTGAGGCGCCAGTACGACATGGGCAGGGCCATCACGGCCGTTGCCCCGAGGCGTTCGGCGATCTGCGCGCGGCGGACGGTGCCTGATGTCGTGAGGTCCGAGACTCCGACGACGGTGGGCACGCGGCCATCGACGTGCTGGATGGATTCGGTCGCGACGGTGATCCACTCCGCGTTGGAGAGGTACGCCGCCTCACCGGTGCTGCCGAGTGGTGCGATCGCGTCGACACCGGCGCCGATCATGCGATCCAGTAAGCGATGCAAGACTGCTACGTCGATACCGCTGTCGTCACCATCGAACGGGGTGACGGGGTAGGCGACGATGCCGGAAATTGTGTTGGATACAGAAGTATTGGGCATGGATGGGTCTCCCGGTGTTGTGTGAGGGTGCGGGTCTGTCGCGACTCAGTCGGCCGCGATCGCGCCGGGGTGCGAACGCAACGCCTTGCGTGCGTAGTAGGCGAAGTTCGCTTCGCAACGGCGCGGCGTCAGTGTCCAGTCGTGGGCCTCTCGGGCCAGGCGCGGAGGCAGCGGCTGTATCTCGCCGGCGGCCATCGCGAGGAGCTGCAAGCGGGCCGCCCGCTCGATCAGATGCGCGAGGGTGCATGCTTCCTCGATCGTGGCTCCGACCACCAGCTGTCCGTGATGTGCGAGCAGAATCGCCCGCTTGTCGCCCAGGGCGGCCGAGATGATCTCACCTTCCTCGTTTCCTACGGGAACGCCAGGCCAATCAGGGAGGAACGCGCAATCGTCGTAGAGCGGGGCCATGTCCATTTGCGAGACCTGAAGGGGAACTTCGAGCATGGACAGTGCTGTGACATGGAGCGGATGTGTGTGCACGATGCAGTTCACATCGGGTCGGGCTCGATAGATCCAGCTGTGAAAGCGGTTGGCAGGGTTCGCCATACCGTCACCACTGAGAACATCGAGATCTTCGTCCACGACCAGAAGATTGTCTTCGGTGATCTCGTCGAAGCCGAGACCGAGCTGCTGTGTCAAGAAGGTTCCGGGCGCGTCGCTGCGCGCTGAGATCTGGCCTGCGAGTCCGGAATCGTGGCCGGCGTCGAAGAGGGCCCGGCAGGTCAGAGCGATCTTCTGGCGGTCCGTCCAGTGCCCTTCGGGTATGTGGGTGAGCATCGCGTTCTTCGCGGTGGCCATCAGCTCGGCCTTGCCGAGACTCATCGTATTTGCCATCGAAGTTTCCTCCTCCGTTGAATGACACTGTGTATAGGATAGGACACAAGGTGTCATTCATGAAACCGTGGCAGCTTGTTGTAGGTTTTGAGGCACCGAAGGGATGCTCGAAAAAGGGAGTAACAGGGCAGTGGTGGCGTTTCTCAGGTCTCACCGACGCAGGGCTGGACTGACGCTGGAGTCACTGGCTCAGAGCACAGGGCTGACGAAGAGCTATCTGTCCAAGGTGGAGCGGGGGCTCAACACCCCGTCGATCGCGGTCGCCCTGAAGATTGCACGGGCCTTGAACACCGACGTGAGTCAGTTGTTCTCCGACGGCCTGGACGAGACGGCGATGACGGTGGAACGGCGGACGCAGCGAGTCGGCATCGCGAACGATGCCCCCGGCGATACCGCGGTCTATGACGCGATTGCCACGCAGATGATCAGAAAGTCGATGCAACCGTTCGTCGTTCACCCGACGACGGAACCGGGATCGGATTACATGGAGCATCCCGGAGAAGAGTTCATATTCGTTAGATCGGGGACCGTCGAGGTCAGTATCCCGAACCAGGTCATCACCCTGGACGAGGGGGACAGTCTGTACTTCGACTCGAACACCCCACACCGCGTACGGTCGATCTCACAGGTTCGGGCGACGTTGATCGTTGTGGTCCACGATCAGGGCGGCGCGGCGCCCGCCATCGATTCACCCTCACCCGCTCACGCGCGATGCGGTACACGCACCCGAACATAGACCCGAAAGGGGCGGCACCCGAGTGCCGCCCCTTCGGATCAGTCCAGGTCGTCGAAGCTGGTGATCTTGGGTGCGGGCGGCAGCGTCACCACGGCGCCTGCGTAGCTCAGGCCCGCACCGAATCCGAGGACGAGTGCGGTCTGGCCACCCTTGGCCTTGCCCGTGGCAAGCATTTCCTCCATGGCCAACGGGATCGAGGCCGCCGAGGTGTTTCCGGTGTTCTCGATGTCGTTGGCCACCGGAATGTCGTCGGACAGTCCCAGGTTCTTGGCCATCAGGTCGTTGATGCGGGCGTTGGCCTGGTGCGGGACGAAGACGTCGATCTCCGACTTGTCGATGCCGGCGAGCTCGATGACCTCACCGAGTGCCTTGGGCAGGGTGATGGCCGCCCAGCGGAAGACACGGGGGCCTTCCATCGTGACCACCATACGGTCGATCGGGTCGGTGGCGGGATCCTTGTGCTGCATCTCCTGTGCGAGGTCCATGTACTCGGGGATGTCGTAGTTCTGCCCGATTGCCGATGAGTTTTCGCCGTCGCTGCCCCAGACGGTGGGGGAGATACCGTTTTCCTCGCTGGGCCCGACCACGACGGCACCTGCACCGTCACCGAAGATGAAGGCCGTTCCACGGTCGGTCGGATCCATCACCACCGACATGGTCTCCATGCCGATGACCAGCACATACTCCGCCGATCCGGCGCGCACGGTGTCCGCGGCAACGCCGAGTCCGTAGCCGAACCCGCCACACCCTGCACCGATGTCGTAGGCGGGGATGCCGTTGATGCCCAGGTCGTAGGCGACGACGGGGCCACCGTGCGGGATCTTGGTCTTCCAGCTGCTGCTGGCCAGGATGAGGGCGCCGATCTTCTCTTTCGGGATTCCGGAGTTCGCGATGGCACGCTCACCGGCGGCCTTGGCGATCGACCTGGCTGATTCGTCTCCACTGATCCACCGACGGTTCCGGATACCGCTCCGCTCGTAGATCCACTCGTCGGAAGAGTCGAGAACCTCGCAGACCTCGTCGTTACTCACCAGACGCTTGGGTCGGTATGCGCCGATTCCCAACATTGCGACATTGCTGCGCCCGGTATTGCTCGCGATTGCCATGCTCGATCCTTCGGTTTACGTATAGCCGGTGACGTGCGTAACTGTAACTCGCCGTCCCTGCCGGTCTTGTTACAGGTTGGCCGTTCGCGGCCGGCAGGACCGCTGCTCGGTCAGATCGCTCCCAGCTCGCGTGCTCGCGCAACAGCGGACGTCCTGGACTTCACGCCCAGCTTCCCGAAGATGTGGACGAGATGGGACTTGATGGTGGTTTCCGACAGGAACAGCGCTCTGCCGATGTCACGGTTCGAGCTGCCGGACGCCACCAGGCGCAGTACCTCGATTTCGCGTGGGCTCAGACTCGTCTCCGGTTTACGCACCCGCGTCATCAGCTTGGAGGCGATGGCGGGCGACAGAACACTCTCACCGGCCGCGGCGCTGCGCACAGCGGCGAGCAGTTCGGTCGGTGGGGTGTCCTTGAGGAGGTATCCGCTTGCCCCGGCCTCGACAGCGCTCAGGATGTCGGCGTCGGTGTCGTAGTTGGTGACCACGAGTACGTGGGGAGCTTCGGGGAGCGATTTGAGTGCGCGGGTGGCGTCGACCCCCGACTGTCCCGACCCGAAACGCAGGTCCATCAGGACCAGGTCGACGGCGGTGGTGGCGCAGAATGCCACGGCGTCCTCGGCAGTGGCCGCCTCACCGGCGACCTCGACATCGGCCTCGCCGTCGAGGAGTGCTCGCAGGCCCGCGCGAACGATGGCGTGATCGTCCGCAAGGAGAAGGCTGATCATGCGGGCACCTCCGGGGTGTCGGCGAGAGGGTGGGTGTCGGCGAGAGGAAACGTCACGGCAACTGCGGTCAGCCCCGGTTCCGATTCGACGTTCATCGTCCCGTGCAGCATCTCGACCCTGCGACGGATTGCGTTCAGGCCGAAGGATTGCGCCGGACCCTGGCGCAGCACGTCGACGTCGAATCCGTCGCCGTTGTCGACGATGTCCAGGCTGACCACGTCGGGAGCGTAGGTGAGCGTCACGGCCATGCGGGATGCGTTCGCGTGACGCGCAGTGTTGGACACCGCGCCCTGAGCGATCCGGACCAGGGCAGCCTCGAGCGGCATGGGCAGACGAACGGCGTCGCCCTCGATGACGGCCTCCGCGTGCAGGGTGTCGCTGTTCGCGCGTTCGCAGATGCGCCGGAGCGCCTCTGCCAGGGACTGGCCGTCCAGTGCGGCGGGGGTGAGATCGCCGATCAACTGCCGGGTTTCGGCAAGGCTGTCCGCGGCGGCGTCACGCGCCTGGTGAATCCGATCCAGGGCAGGGTGGTCCGGCGCTGCGCGTTCGGCGGCGTGCAGAAGCATCTGGATGCTCGAAAGCCCCTGGGCAACGGTGTCGTGGATTTCCCGGGCAAGTCTTTCGCGCTCGGCCAGAACCCCGGCGTTGCGTTCTTGTGCCGCAAGCTCTTCGCGGGTGCTCATCAACTCGTCGATCAGCCGTTGACGTTCCGCGGACTCCCGTTCCCGTTCCGCCGCTTCTCGATACAGCGCCTGGTAGCCGAGTCCGATCGCCACGGCCACGCAAGCACCGATCACGGGACCCACGACACCGGCCACCGACCAGCCGCGATGGGCGGCAGTCCCGACCACAGCCACCGCCGTGGCGAAAGTGACGCCGAGCAGGCTCCACGGCGGGCGCAGCAGATGCAGGTACAGGAAGAACATGCCGAACGCGATGTAGGCGGCATCGGGTGCGAGGCACATCAGAGCCAGCCATACGAGAGTGCCGCCGGCAAGCCACACGTGCATCTTCGCTCCGCGCCAGTGCCGAGTGAGCCCGAAGAGATAGCCGACGATGAAGAGCACCGACAGCACCGCGACGGGAACTTTGTGCGGGGCATCGAGCAGCACCGCGCGCAGGAAGACGACAGCAGTGAGCGTGCCCACCAGAACATGCATGCTCAGTTGCAGGCCCGCGAAAACAGGCGTCAGGGGTGATCGGTGCATCCCGCCCAGCTTAGCCACGGCCACGCCTTCGGCATCCATCGAAAGTTGTAATCCGACCCCCAACCTTCGAGACCGAAAACCCCATCCGACGTGCGATGGAACGGACCACGAATCACGCGATGGTGGATACCGAAGCCACAAGGGTGGTGTCGAAGGAGGAATTTTTGTCGTGTTCGTCGCATGGAGAGATTTACGCGCCGCGCGGGGTCGCTTTGCGCTCATCTCGATCGTCGTCCTGCTGGTGGCGCTGCTGGTCAGCTTCCTCAGCGGACTGACGGCAGGTTTGGGTCACCAGAACATATCCGCGATCGAATCCGTCTCGGCAGACCGCTTGGTGCTCGCCGACAACGGTGCCGAGCCCTCGTTCGACGAATCCACCTTGTCCGCCGAGCAGATCGCCGCCTGGAACCGCCACGCCGACAGTGTTGCCCCCATCGGTATCGGGCGGGGCAAGGCAGGAGCCGCAGACGGTCTTCAGAAGTCGGTAGCCCTGTTCGGCGCGGACGCCGGCTTCGGTGACCGCACACCCACGACGCCGGGCACAGTGGTGCTCAGCGCAGGTGCCGCGAAGGACCTGGACGCTACTGCCGGAGACGCGCTGGCCATCGGTGCCGAGAATTTCACCGTCGGTGCGGTCACGGGAGACGATTGGTACAGCCACACCCCCGTCGTGTGGATGACCCTCGCCGATTGGCAACACAGCAACCCCCGTGCCGGTGAGGCCACCGTCCTGGCGGTGAGTGGTATCCATGACGCCGACGCGGCGAACAGTGCGGCCGCGACGACGTCGATGACCGTCGGGGACTCGTTGAATGCGATCGGCTCGTACAAGTCGGAGAACGGCTCGCTGACCCTCATGACGCTGATGCTGTTCGCGATCTCCGCACTGGTGATCGGCGCTTTCTTCACCGTCTGGACCATTCAGCGCACACCCGACATCGCCACCTTGAAGGCGTTGGGGGCGTCCACGTCGTCACTGATCAGAGATGCGCTCGGACAGGCGCTGATCGTGCTGCTCGCCGGTGTGTCGGTCGGTATCGGAATCACCGCAGTGGTGGGCAGCCTCATCGGTGATGCGATGCCATTCGTTCTCGACGCTTCCACGACGTTGGTGCCCGCCGCGGCACTGATCGGACTCGGCCTTCTCGGCGCCGCGTTCGCGCTGCGCTTCCTGTCCACCACAGATCCCCTCACCGCACTCGGAGGTTCACGATGAGCGTCAACAGAACTGTTCTCGAACTCGACAACGTCACTCTCACCTTCCCCGACGGGCAGAGCCGCATCACCGCACTCGACCGGGTGTCGCTGCGGCTCGGTCGGGGTGAGATCGCGGCCATCACGGGGCCGTCGGGCTCCGGCAAGTCCACGCTGCTGGCGGTGGCCTCGACGCTGATCCGTCCCGATTCCGGACGTGTGCTGCTGCGTACCTCCGACAGCGCGACGGACATTGCCGCTCTGAACCGTGGTGACGCTTCGCGGTTGCGGCGCAGCAACATCGGCATCGTGTTCCAGCAGTCCAATCTGGTGTCGTCTCTGACCGCGCTCGAGCAGCTCGAGACGATGTCGCACCTGGGGCAGCGCATCTTCACGCCGCGCAGGGTGCGCCAGGCGACCCGCGAGAAGGCGATGGACCTGCTCGACGCGGTAGGACTGGCCGATCACGCCGCCAAGCGTCCGTCGCAGCTGTCCGGTGGTCAACGTCAGCGTGTGAACATCGCTCGCGCACTCATGAACGATCCTGCGCTGCTGGTGATCGACGAGCCGACCTCCGCGCTCGACCAGGAACGTGGTGCGGCCATCATCGAACTCATCCTCGGCGTCGTTCGTGAGCACGACACGGCAACCTTGCTGGTTACCCACGATCAGGCTCATCTCGGCCGGATGGACACCGTCTACCGAGTGGTCGACGGTGTCCTCGGGCAAGATCACCGGGCTGTCGCTGCCTGATCACTCTTGCGTCCGGGTGTAGGTGGGAGAACGCTGGATCACGACACCCTTGCGCGAGCGGAGACGGCGATGGAAACCACAATCACCGAGATCGGCGCGGACATCTATCGGCTGTCCACGTACGTGGAAGAGGCGAACCTGGTGATGGGCCAGTTCCTCGTGGACGGTGACGAGCCGCTGCTGTTTCATACCGGTCAGCGCGCGCTGTTCCCATCGGTGTCGGCGGCGATCGCTCGGCTGATGCCCGTGGAGAAACTGCGGTGGATCACATTCGGGCATGTCGAAGCCGACGAGTGCGGCTCGATGAACTCATGGCTGGCAGCGGCTCCGAACGCCGTCGTCGCGCATGGGGCAATGGGGTGCTTCGTGCAAGTCAACGACCTGGCGGACAGGCCGCCGCGTCCGCTGAACGACGGCGATGTGATCGACACCGGTGCGCGCCGGGTCCGCCATCTCGATACCCCGCACGTTCCGCACGGTTGGGACGCCGGGCTGATGTTCGAGGAAACGACACGGACTCTGTTCTGCGGTGATCTGTTCACCACGTTCGGTCGGAATCCACCGACCACGGGGGGCGAGATCGTCGGACCGGCGCTCGCGGCAGAGGACCTGGCGCACCCGACGTGCTTGACGCCCGCCTTGGCCCCCACGATCCGGGGTCTCGCAGAGTTGGAGCCGCTGACTCTGGCGTCCATGCACGCCCCGGCCTTCACCGGCGATTGTTCGCACGGGCTGCACGAGTTGGCAGGCGCGTACGAGGAACGGCTCGCAGCCGAAACCGAGCGGTACAGCCAGTCGGCATAGGCCGGAGGCGGGCATCGTCACTCGAAGCCGGGACGCCCAACGTCGACTGGTGCACCTGAACGCGGCACGACTCGAAGATCTCACTGCGTGGATCGACAGGTACCGACTCGTCAGTGAGCAGCAGTTTCGAAAGCTCGACAACGTGTTGAACACCCTGAAGGAGACGAAGCAATGAGCACCAACCCTGTAATCATCAACGCCCCGGAGGGCGTACCGTTCATCGACATCACCCGTGAGGTGGACGCTCCCGTGGCCGATGTCTTCCGGGCCCACGCCGATCCCGAACTCGTCAAGCAGTGGCTCGGGCCCAACGGGTACGAGATGAAGGTCGACGAATACGACTTCACGACGGGAGGCCGCTACCGCTACATCCACCGCGACCCGCAGGGTGAGGAGTACGCATTCAACGGCGTGTACCACGTGGTCCGCGAGAACGAATTCGTCATCCAGACGTTCGAGTACGAAGAGTTTCCCGACACGGTCAGCATCGAGTCGATGGCACTCGTCGACCTCGGTGACGGCCGTACACGTATCGAATCGCACGCGGTCTACCCGAGTCTCGAGGCTCGAAACGGCATGGTCGAGAGCGGTATGGAGACCGGCGTCCGCGAAGGCTACGAGCGTCTCGATGCGCTCCTGGCATGAACGTTCTGGATGGACGGCCAAGGCTGCCCTGCGGGCGCGTGCCGAGCAGCATCATCGGTCGGTCGAGGCTTGGGCGGAGTCCGTGCCGGTTGCCAGTCAGTTCGTGACAGCACTGACCATCGCCGAGATCGAGCGAGGTGCGGTCGCCCGGGAGCGATCCGACCCGGCGCAAGGTGGAGTCCTGCGCCGGTGGTTCGAAGAGGCGCTCGGCGTCCGCTGTGTCAATCCGTGGGAAGCGAATTCCTGAGGGCGCGACAAGGGGTGTTCGGGTCAGGCGCTGTTCGGGTCAGGCAGTCGTCGCCAATGCGGCGGCAAGTCCGAACGGGATACCCATCGCGATCACCTCGATCACCGCGCGCTTCAGCGAGGCGTCGGCGGTGATGCGGTGGGCAGCAGCGCTGTCCACCCAGGTGCGGCGCCACCACCAGCCGAGGCCGAGCAGCGCGAGCAGTGTCACGGATTTCGCGAACACGATTCGGCCGTAACCGGTGTCGTACAGGGCGGTGACCGAACCGAGACGCACCGCTGCGTCGATCACTCCCGTGATCGTCAACGCCCACACGCACCGCCACGCCAGGGTGGAGTATCTGGGCAGCCACACTGCCCAAGCCCCGCGTGAGCGCATTGTGATCGTCAAGGCGGCCAGCACTCCGATCCAGCCGGCCGCAGCGAGCGCATGCACGGCATCGAGGGCAGACCCGAGCACCTGCTGCGACATGTGTCCGGTCACGGGGCGTAGCACCAGTGCCACCGCAGACAGGGCGATCACTGGCACGACCGGCAGTTCACGGCCGGATCGAAACGCGAACGCCGCGTAAGCGGAAACGGCAACAGCACACACCACGGCCGCGACCCCGATGCGACCGGCCGTCGCCTGCGTGAGGAACTCCGCGAACTGCGCGGCCGACATGGTCGTGGCGCTCACGTCCTCCGTGTCGGCCGCCGTCATGGTCAGCAGCACGGCCTCGCACAGCACCCAGGCGCCGCCGGTCCAGGCGACATAGCGCCACAGGGAATCCGGGGATGCCGCAGGTCGTCGACCGTCACGGCCCATCCAGGCGAGGGTGCCGAGCCCCAGAGCCAGTGACCCGAGCAACAGCGTGAGTACCCGCACGAACGCGGAGGCGCCCGGCCCGTCCGGCGCCGCCAGCCACCAGGCCGACGCGACACCGACCAGTCCGGCGGGTACGGCGAACAGCAACACTCTGCGTTTCGCCGCACCCACCGGCATCAGTGCTCTCCCCGAGGCCTTCGCAGCGCGAATGCGAGCGCGCCCGCAAACACGACGACACCCGCCACGACGAACACCCAGATCGGTACTCCGCCGGAGCCGGAACCGTCCGACTCTCCAGCGTCCGCGGCGGGTCCGGGTGTGCCGTCGCCTTCCTCCGTGAGCGTGAACGTTCGGGTTCCGCTCACCGGATGCCCGTCGGCGGAGGTAACTCGGAAGGCGATGGTGTATTCACCTATCGGCCCGAGCTCACCGACCTCTGTGCTCACCGTGGGACCGGAGACGATCGGGTCGCTCTTGGACCAGAGGTTGCCGTCCGGCCCGACGACTGTCAGCGA
The DNA here is from genome assembly GCF_055231015.1 of Rhodococcus quanlei. Classification (NCBI taxonomy): domain Bacteria; kingdom Bacillati; phylum Actinomycetota; class Actinomycetes; order Mycobacteriales; family Nocardiaceae; genus Rhodococcus; species Rhodococcus quanlei. The sequence continues at coordinate 108,738 of NZ_JBUYWD010000005.1, forward strand.
CGCGAATGCTTCCTGCAGTGGCTCGTTGAACGTGACGCTCACCTGTTCGGGGCCCGCCGCGATCTGGGCGCCGTCCTCTGGACTGGACCCGGTCACGACCGAATGCGCCGAAGCCGGTCCGGCAGCGAGTACGAGCATCAGCAGTGCGAAGAACCCGGTTGCGACGATGCGGTTCCGCGCCCTCATGAGCGCCGTCCGCGAATGACCGCGCCCAGGCCCAGGGCTGCACCGAGTGCTCCGAGCACGAGGCCGATGCCGCCGAGCCAGCGTGCGGTGTCGTCGGTTGCGGCAGTGTCTGCGTGCTCTCCCGCTGCCTGGTCCTGACCGTCGACGGCGTGCCCGCTGTGGCTGTGACCGTCGTCGGACGCGGCGGCGAGGGTCAGTGACGGTGCGGGCTTCTCGGGTTCGCTGCCGTCTTCGCCGGGTTCCTGGTCCCAGGCGACGATCTCACCGTCGCTGTAGGTCTGCTCGGCCGCGAACGACACCATGTCCTGCTCGGGCAGCGGTCCGGCAGACAGGACGAACCGCTGGAACTGGCCGGGTGCCACCCCCACTCCGGGGTCGGCCGTCCACGTGACCGCGGTGGCGAGTTGGGACTCGGGGTCTTTCTCCACGACGGAGGTCCACCCGGGGATCGGCTCGGTGCGAGCGGACGTCAGCCCGGGCAACTGCACCGACACCGCGGTGGTGGATGCGTCGTCGGATTCGGTGGGAACGCTGAACGTCAGGACGGAGTATCCGCCCTGCTGCGCGCCCGGGGCGGAGACGGTGACGTGTGCCGCGGCAACGCCGGCGGTGAGCAGCATGGCGCTGCCCGCCGCTCCGGCCGTGAAGAGAGCACGGGAAACGAGGGAGTTCATGAAATGTGGTCCTTTGGAGGTTCGTACTGGAATGAGAGTGGTGTCAGACCGGTATGGGAGGACCACGCCGCGAAATACTGGCGCGCAACAGGGCCCCCACCGGGTCTGCCGGACGCCGGGCGACGATCAGCGACGGTGTGGTGGGGACGAGCGGAGCAGGCGGACGTAGGACGACCCGCAGTACCCGAACGATGGGTCCGTACAGCGACTCCGCACCCGCCACGAGTGCGGCACACACCACGGTGGCCACCGCGTGTGCACCGAGCATCGCCACCGGGGGAATGGCGGAATGGGTGTGCGCGGTCGCGCTGAGCGCAAGGTGCCCCAGGAGCTGACCGGCACCGAGTGTCGCGACCAAGGACAGGCGTGTGTTCCGGTGGCGCGGCAACGTCGCGGTGACGGCGCCGAGACCGGCGCACACGGCGATCAGCAGCACGAGCGCTGCGGGAGCAGGCGCATGACCACCGCCCATCCCGTGTGCCGCAAACGCCAGGCCTGCGGACAGTGCGCCGACGGCGGCTCCTCGCAGGAGCGCGGTCGGTTCGGGACGGGCGGTGGACATGTTTGCGACTATCGGTAGTGCATCAGCGCACGCCGAGGCGCGCAAGGAGGTCGGCTTCGACCCCGTCGAGCTCGCTGGAGATGGCAGCGTGTGCAGACTTGCGCCGGGCCGGCGGCATCTTCTCCGCTGTGCGGACCGCGGTGTTCAGGTCGCTGAGCCTCTTGCGTGTGGCCGAGGCGAAGGCCTGCGTCTCTGCGTCGTCCGGCTTCTGGCCGAGGATGTCCTTCACCGACTTCTCGGCGCCGACGATGCGGGCGCTCAGCCTGCCGCCGTGCCCGGTGAACTCACCGAGCTCGTCGACGCTCACACCCAACCGGTGGGCGCGCTGTGTGTCGATCTGTCCGCGCACTGCGGTGGCGGCGCGATAGGCGATGGGCAAAAGCACCGGGGTCAGCAGCCGTGCCACGCCGAGATACCTTTTGACGTTGGCGACGCTGAGACCCTGTTTCGCAGCCGCCTTCTCCTGCGCCTTCAGGTTCGCGATCTCTGCCTTTTCGAGCTTCCTCTGTGTCTCTTTTTCGGCCTTCTCGGCCTTATTCTGCGACTTGACCGCGGCTTTGTCGCGTTTGCGTTCGTTTTTCGCGCTCAGCTTGGCTTCCACTTCAGCCTTGTGCTTGAGTGCCTTCGCTTCCGCCTTGCGGGTAGCTCGGGACGAACGTTTCTTGAACAACGCCATCGAAAAGACCCCTTTTCCTGGTGTTTCAGCGCAGTCCACGCTACCAACTGCATCCGGTGGTTCGGGATCAGCCTAGGGGAGCACATAATCTTCGTCATCGTGTGTTCCCAAAACCGTAGGCAATCAGAACCCGAGAACGCTCCCGAACAGGCGGCGATCTCGTCTGCCGTGCTGATCGATTCGGGGGCACTGACCCGTTGCCGCCACCGCGTCCATCTCGATGCTGCCCACCCGCATCAGGTGTTCGACGGACCGGAGGATCCCGGTGTGCGGCAACGCCAGGAGTCGGCGGCAGCCAAACGCGTCGACGTGCGCGAACAGCTTGTCGCGGCCGATCCGGACCGGTGGGTTGTGATCGACGCCGAGCGGCCTCGGCGCGAACGTGCAGCAGCAACCCTGGAGGCGTGCGCCGCCGGCATCGACCGAATCTGGGGTGCCGTGCTGCCGTCCGAACGCGACACCGGCCGCAAAGGCCACTGCGAAATCCTGATCCGCGATACCGAACGGGGCGGCTACATCCCCGTGATCGTGGTCAACCACAAAGTCACCGATCCCGGGCGTGGCGCGGTCACGTCGAGCATGTTCGAGTGGGAACCGGTCGTCGACGAGACACGGAAGCCGCGCAGTCAGATTCGCGATCAGATGCGGGTCGCACAGGTCTACCGAATGCTCGGGAGACACTCGCTTGCCACACCTGCTGTCGTCGGTGGCGCAATCGGGTACGGCGGAGACTGCATCTACGTGCACGATCTCAACGGGATTCTCGACGACTACGACGAGCGGTTCGACGATCGCATCGCCGTCGCCCGCGGAGAACTGGATACACAGCCGTCACAGATCGGGGAATGCCGGTCGTGCCCGTGGTGGCCGGGATGCAAGGCGCAGCTGGCCGAATCGCGTGACGTCAGCCTTGTTGCGACCGGGTCACGGGCGAGCCTGTTGCGCGAGCACGGCTGCTACACCATCGACGACTTGGCCGCCTGGGACGACGAACCCATCGAGGACTGGCCGCACGGCCATTTCGCCGATGCCGTGATCACCGCCAAGGCGTGGTTGGCAGGCGCCCCGCTCGTGCGCCGCGTCGAAAAGGTTCAGGTGGTGCGGGCCGACGTCGAAGTGGACGTCGACATGGAGAGCTACCAGGAGCACGGCGCGTACCTGTGGGGAACGCTGCTCAACACGGGGGACGTGTCCGTGTACCGGCCGTTCGCCACCTGGGAGCCGCTACCGACCGCGGACAAGGGAAGATCCTTCGCGGAATTCTGGACCTGGCTGATGGCCGAGCGTGCCGCCGCCGCGGCGGCCGGAAAGACCTTCGCCGCCTACTGCTATTCGCGTGCTGCAGAAGACAAATGGCTCCTCCATTCGGCGAAACGTTTCGCCGGCATGCCGGGCATCCCCACCAAGGCTGAGATCCGTGAGTTCATCGACAGCCCGCAATGGGTGGACATCTACCAGGCGGTGAGCGATCAGTTCGTCTGCCCAGGCGGCAAGGGCCTCAAGAAGATTGCACCCGTGGCCGGGTTCGAATGGCGCGACGACGAGGCGAGCGGTGAAGCCTCGATGGGCTGGTACCGCGAGGCGGTCGGCTACGACGGAGAGGTGGACGTCAGCCAGCGGCAACGCATCCTCGAATACAACGAGGACGACGTCGTCGCCACCAAGGTTCTGCGTGAGTGGATGAGCGACCGGGCGGAGGACGAGATCCCGACGGCCGACGACCTGTGAGTGGTTGACGAGTCTCTGGACTCGTTACTCACGCACGGGGGGAGTGGCGTGGCCGATGGACATGGCACCGAGAGGCTTGGGCACGGACTCTTCGTAGAAGGTGTCGAGTTCCTGGATGTCGAAGCCCACGCCGGTCAGCAGGGTGGGGATGTCGCGGGTGAGGTGGCAACCACCGGCGACAGCCTTCTGGATCGGCTCGAGTCGCCGTTGCCAGCGCTGAACACTGGTGTCGGGGGCGAGTCCGTGTTCCGCGAAATGCAACGTGCCACCGGGTTTGAGAACGCGCCGCACCTCGGCGAGTGCGGCGCCGAGATCGGGGATGGTGCACATCGTCCAGGTGGACAGTGCGGTATCGAAGGTGTCGTCCGGGAAGGGGAGGGATTGCCCGTCCAATCCGGACCGCTCGACGGTGATGGGTGATTGTGCCAGTCGGTCACCCGCCAGCTTCCACCCGACATCCGACGGTTCGACGGCGCTCACCGACGTCACAGCGGACGGATAGAACGGCACGTTCAGGCCGGACCCGAAACCGATCTCCATCACCTGACCGTGCAGTCCGGCGCAGGCGCGCTGCCGGTTCGGCCCCGTGACCTTGATCCCACAGCTGATGTTGACGAGCCGCGGAACGATCTGGTCACCGTACAAACCCATGCGATCCTCCTAATGCGCGCTGACAGTTGTCTTCGGTACCACCTTTGTGCGCGGCAGGAAGAACGCGGGCACCAGGGTGCATGCCACGATGATCACAGCGACAGTGAAGGTATTGCCGAATGCGTCGGCGGCCCCCAGCAGCATCTGGTGAATCTTGGCGGCGATGTCCGGTGTCATCGGTCCGTCGGGCGCCCGTGTGCCTTCCATGGCGGCCGCATCGACGCCGTGGCTGGTCATCTGGCTGGTGAGCACCACCGACATCAGTGCGGCGCCGATCGATGCACCGGTCTGTTGGATGATGTTCATCAGTGTCGAGCCGCGCGCCACCTTGCGCTCGGTGAGCGTCGCGAGTGCCGAGGTCATCAGCGGCATCATGGTCCAGCCCATGCCCAATCCCATGACGAACAGCGATCCGCTGGTGTACCAGAACGACGTGTCCGTCCCGACCAGGGTGAACAGTCCCAGTCCGACGATGATGAGCGTGAGGCCGGGCAGCACGACGAACTTGGGTCCGATTCTGTCGATCAACTTGCCGCCGATCGGCATCGAGAGCATCGCCCCGAGACCCTGCGGGGCCACCAGTAGCCCGGCCATGAGTGTCGACTCGCCGCGCACCTGCATGAAGTAGCTGGGTAGCAACATCATGGTGCCCATGAAGGCGATCACGAAGATGATCAGCGTAACCACCGACACGGTGAGGTTCTTGTCCTTGAAGAGTGACAGGTCGATCAGCGCGTTGGGTGTGCGTAGCGCATGTAGCACGAACAGCACCATCAGCACGAGGCCCACGATCGACGGCACGAGGACCTTGGCCGCCGCGATGGTCCCCTCGCCCGGGACGGATGAGACGCCGTACAGGAACAGGGCCAATCCCGGCGAAAGCAACAGCATGCCCAGGAAGTCGAACTTCTCGCTCGGCCGCCCCTCGTCCTTGGCCAGCACGAATGCTGCCGTGAGCATGGCCACCGCCCCCACGGGCACGTTGACCAGGAAGATCCAGTGCCAGGAGGCCGAGTCGATCAGCCAGCCGCCCAAGATCGGTCCGCAAATGGGTCCCAGCAGCATCGGCACACCGAGTATTGCCATCATCCGACCGATCCGTGCAGGGCCTGCTGCCCGGGTGAGGATCATCATCGACAACGGCATCAACATGCCACCGCCCAGTCCTTGCAGAACCCGGAAGCCGATCAGCGCCTCGAGCGACCATGCGGTGCTGCACGCCACCGAACCCAGGACGAACAGCAAAAGCGCCGTCAGATAGAGGCGCTTCGTGCCGAAACGGTCCGCTGCCCAACCGGTGAGCGGGATCACGGTTGCGAGCGACAACGTGTAGGCCGTGACAGCCCAGGCGACGTCGGCGTAGCTGGCGTGGAACTCGGCCTGGAAGGTCGGGATGGCGACGTTGACGATGGTCATGTCGAGGGTGGCCATGATCGCGCCGAGCACGACCACACCGGCTACCTCGAGGAGCCTCTTGTCGATCTTCGTCGGATCCGTACCGGATCCGGACGGTTCCGATGGGGACGTCACGGCGGAGTGAGTCATGAATCGATTCCTGAGGTGGTCGTGGTGTGCGGTGGTTCACGCCGGCACGGGTACGCGGGCGAGCTTCGAGGAGCCCGATCCCGTATTGCCGTAGGCGGCAGCGTCGACGTGAACAGGGTGCGCAATTGTGCAATGTTACCCACAACGCAAACAGTGTGGCATCGATCTGCACAACCCGTCCGTGACCACAGAAGGGAGGTATTCCCACCGCATGTGATGCGCGGTGGGAATACCTCCCTGCGTGGAGTGCTTGGTCAGCGCGGCGCCATGCGGAGCGCACCATCCATACGAATGGTCTCACCGTTGAGGTAGTCGTGCTCGGTGATCATCTGAACGAGCTGCGCGTACTCGGACGGCTGGCCCAGGCGCGACGGGAACGGGATGCCGGCCTCGAGTCCCTTGCGGTATTCGTCGGTGACGCCAGCGAGCATCGGGGTGTCGATGGTGCCGGGGGCGATCGTGTTGACGCGGATTCCGAACTGCGCCAAGTCGCGAGCTGCGGGGACGGTCATGCCGTGCACGCCACCCTTCGACGCGGAATATGCGATCTGCCCGATCTGGCCCTCGAACGCGGCCACGGACGCGGTGTTGACGACGACGCCGCGCTGCCCCGAGTCGTCGACGGTCTCGGTCTTGGAGATGACTTCGGCAGCCAGCCGCATGACGTTGAACGTGCCGAGCAGGTTGACGGTGATCACGGTGCGGAAGAGTTCCAGGTCGTGCGGACCCTTCTTCGACAGGATGCGGCCGGCCCAACCGACACCTGCGCAGTTGACGACGATGCGCAGCGGCACGTCCGCCTCGGCGACCTTCTCGAGGGCGGTCTTGACGTCCTCTTCGTTGGTGACGTCGCCGGGGATGAGAGTGACGCCTGCGGGGATGTTGTCACCGGCCCTCTCGATGGACTGCGCCAGGTCCAGTCCGAAAACGGTGGCTCCTGCGTCGGCAAGACGCTTGGCGGTGGCGGCTCCGAGGCCCGAAGCGCCTCCAGTGACCAGTGCGGCGGTTCCCTGAATTTCCACGTTCACTCCTCGTAATTCATGACGGTGACCTGCACCATAACCCGCACGAAAAGTGACTGCTCACCCGGTCGCGGGAAGAACGAGCGGTCCGGAGCCCTCGCGCAACAACGTCACCGTGGTGGATTCGAGACCACCGCGAAAACTGACGTCGCCGCCGGCTACTTCCAGGCGGATCGAGTGTCCGGTGTCGAACCGGTGCACGATGGCAGGCAACGTGATCGGGACCGGTGCGGTCTGGTCGGTGATGCGCACCGGCATGGTCAGACCGTTGATCAGGGTGGCGGTGCCGTCGGGTGCCACGTCGTAGAGCTTCACGAACACCACGGGTTGGCCTGGCGACTGCACGCGCAGCGTAATTCCGGGGGCTCCGACGACATCGAGTGGCTCCGGCAGCGGCGGTGTCGTCCACACGGTGTGCGTTCCGGGCAGCGCCACCGTCGGCACGGGCACGGACGGGTCGACGTTGGGGGCTTCGAGTCCGGTCGGTAGCCCTGCGATCCCTGTTGTGATGGTTTGCGCGGTGTCGCCGGGGAGGTGGATTGCGCGGTCGGTCCCGACCGGATACGTCTCGCTCGAGGCGTATGCGGGTCCGGCATTGCCGGTGTACTGCACCCAGTTCCGAAAGTAGGCGAACTGCGGCCCGGTGTCGACTCCGGTGTCCTTCAGATAGTGGTCGAACCAATCGAAGATGCGCCCGGTTTCGTACTGGGTGTCCGGATCGGGTGCCGTGTGGCTGAACTCGCCGGGCGCAGGGGTGCTGTGGCTGTGCCCCCACGAATGCCAGATCATCTTGGTTTCGACGCCCCTGGCCTGCAGTGCTTCGTAGGTTGCGACCGCCTCGTTCAGGTCGAACAACGTGTCCTGTTGCCCCTGGGCGAGCAGAACCGGAACATTGATTCGGTCGACGTAGCTGACCACGGAATGTGCGCGGAACGTCTCGGTGACCTGCGGGTCCACCGTGCCCGACACGGCCGCCTGCGCGAATGCCGCGCAGACGAAGGGTAGATAGTTGGGGCAGCCTGCGGTGCGCGCGGGGTCCGCCAGGTAACCGGCGGCCCGTGGGTTGATGACACCGCTCGCGAAGAAGAGGGACGAATACAGCACCTTCGCCGCTCCCGGCACCGCCGTGGACACCCCCGACGTCACCGATGTGCCGTTGGGAGTGAGCGAATACGACAGGTCGTTCCAGGTGTTCATCGGGACGATCGTGTCGATACGGGGATCGGTGGCGGCAGCGGCGAATTGAACCTGGCCGCCGTAGGACGTGCCGATCATCCCGACTCGGGGGTCGTGCTTGGAGCCGTTGCCGTGATGGTCCGTCGTATCGCGCACGATCACGTCCGGTAACGAGAATGGTTGCGTGAGTGCGGCGTCGGAGAACCCGATTCCGTGGGCACCGCCGAGAAAGCTGACCAACTGCGCCGCAGCGCGGCCGTCGTAGTCGGGGCTGTCGAGGGAAACCTTGCACGACGATCCCCCGAATCCGAGTCCGGAATACGTCAGCACCGCATAACTGTTCATGGCTGCGGTGCGGGCGAGGGGCACTTGGTCGTGGTACGAGCCGCCGAAACCGTTGGTGGTCAGGATTGCCGGGACCCGGTCCGTCGGGGAGGCGGCATCGGGAAGGAAGAGCTTCCCGACGATGGTGCAGTGCTGGGACTTGTCCGGTCCGACACGGACCGAGAAGTGCAGGAGTTGCGCCGAATATCCGGGTGGCTGTGCGTATCCGGGTGGCTGGGCGTATCCGGGTGACTGGGCGGTCGAGAGCGGTGCAGCGCCCGCCACCGAGGCCACGAACAGAAGCGAGACTGCCAGCGCGCGGAGTACTCGGCGCATGATGCACCCAACTCTCGTGTCGGTGTGAAACCGTCCGAACTCGAAGGATAGTTGCTTCCCCGGTCTGTGTTGGCGGATTCGTCGCACCCCGACCTCACGAATGATGTTGAATCGGGGCATGCCTGCCCTGAAACGACTGCGCGTGGCCGCACTGGGAGCTCTGTCCGCTTTCGGTGCGGCCGTTGCATTTGCGACGCCGGCCACCGCCGAGCCGTTCGGGCCGGTGGTCGGGCCTGCTCCGATCCCCGTCTATCAGATCCCGGCTTCGGGACTCTGGGTCAGCGGACTGCCGGTGCCGGGAGCGTATTCGGGTTCGGTGCTGGCCCAGGCGTCCGCAGTGCCCGGTGAGACCACCTTCTCGACCCACTTCAGCCCTCAGGTGTGCGGCACCACGGCCGGCGGCGCGATGCTGCAGATCAATTACCAGAACCTCGGCACCGGCGATCACGGCAGCACCCTCCTCAAGGCCTGCGACTACTTCCCGGACCCAGCTCGCACCCATGCCACCGTGCGCACCGGTTCGGGACCGGTCGTGTTCTCCGTGGCACTGACGAGCGCCAATCTTGCAACGAACAAGGGCCAGCCCACCGTGCCCGGCGTCGGTGGGTTCATAGCGCCGTAGCTTGGCGGTGGTCGCGGAGTTTTGTCGGAGTCGTCGTATATGGACCCCGGACTGCACTACGAGGCGCCGTTCACCGACGAGGCCCCGATCAGGTCTTCGAGCCCGGTCAGACGATCCGGCTTGTCGAAGTGATCCGGACCATCAACGACGCCGCGGACGTCAAGACCGCGTAGCGTCAACCCATCGCCGCGTACACGGCCGCCGCGATGAGCAGAACCACGAGCGAGAGCATCACACCGCAACTCACCTGCCTGATGGTCTCGTTCTGCACCAACAAACCGCCGAGCGCCAGGGCGAAGACCAACCAGATTGCGGGCGCCACGTAGAAGCCGGTGAAGGCGCACGCCAGACCCAGGAGGATTCCTGGCTGGGTCCATTTTCCGAATGAGGTCATTGCCATCCGATCAGCGTCAACGCTGCGGGAATCGCGACAACGCAGAGAAGGCCGAACACGATGCCATACGGAATCGCGATCTACATCGTGAACGTCTTGCGTGCTGCGAGGAACAGCAGTGACAGATATACAAGCGTCACCACGACGAAGAGTATTCGAGAATCCGGGAAGTCGTAGTCGCCATGCCGAGTCAGCCTCGCCCACGTACCGAAGGCGACTCCTGCCGTCACTACACATGTGACCACGGATGTGAACCACGCCGTGCGCTCGCTCGGTTTCAGAGCGGTAGAGCGATTCCGAGGGAGGATTGAAACGACCGCGCATCCCATCTTGTTGCTCACTGCATTCCAGCGAGTAGTACCTACCATTGAATTCTCACCGGTATCGGCATCCCGTGTTGCCGTCGAGAACGGTGTTCCCGCCGGCCACGAGGAAGATTTCACGTCCGTCGTCGGCGAACAGGCGGATGTCGTGCCGCCCAGGTCGATCGGCGCGGACGGACAGTTCCGTGATCCCGTCCTCGCCGGCGATAGTTCGTGCCGTGTCGAGGACTGCCGGCCAGTCGGCATCGGGAATGGCGTTGCGCGCCAACAGTGGTTGCGTGCTCACCGATACACCGTCCGTATCCGAGTACGGCGGAGTGCAAGTTCCCTCGGACCTTTCCCGGTGCGGCTCGAAGTTCAGGGCCGGAACAACCGCATGGACGGCGTCGGCGATCCGGTCGATGGTGCTCGTCAGGTCGCGTTCGGTGTCCGCGAGCGACGGCCACTGGCGCATTTCGGCCTCGGCAGCAGCGATTTCACTGTCGGTGGAGTTGTACGGGTGCTCTGTCATGTCGTTCCCACATCCTGTCAACGCGATAAGAGCAACGGCCACGGCTGCTCCGTATCTCCAACGCTTCACCGAACCACCCCGTCCAATCCGGCCAGGACGACGGCCATGTTGTATTCCGACATCGTTCCCTTCTTGGGGTAGCCGCTGTGCGAATCGACTCCCGTTCGATGCACCCCGTCGGGGCTCGTTCCTTCGTCGACGGACAACTGCTCGAAGTCGGCGGTACTCGGGTCCGGTCCGAACCTGTGGGTCTTTCCGACTTCCGCGACGAACCGATCGCCGTCCGCTTCCATCACGTAGCCGTGCCCCTCCTGCAGACCCAAGCCGGATTCGTCGCCGGCATTGACACCGGGCGACCCGTAGAACACCGCATCGTCGACCGGCTGGCCAGGTGCAGGGTCCTGCAGCGCCAATCCTTGGGTGTACGAACCGTACGAATGCCCCAGTGCCGTGATGTGCGGGTCCGGCTTCTGGGACGCCGCGTCCAAACCTTCGTAGAAGTTGGCGAGTTTCGGGGCGCCGGCTGTGGCCCGGTCGCTTTGCGCAACATCGGCGTATCCGCGAGCCGTGTCGAAGTTTCCGGGGCCGGTCGTTTGAGGGGGTTCGTAACCCAACCACGCAATCGTTGCCACAGTCTCGTCTTCGCGGCCCTCTGTCGCGTCGAGCTGGCGTCCCGCTTCTTCGCGCAATGACCGGGCTTCGCCGACCATGCCATCGAACGACTGGTCGATGTTCGTGTTCAAACCGGGTGTCGTGACCGAAACGTGGTCAGCCGTATCCGGATCACCGACGGCGAAGGCCGCCATCCCGCGCTCCCCGGATTGCAGATCGAGAAGCATCAGCTTGCCGTCCGGGTTCTTCTCGACGATCTGCTCGAGCTCCTCGAGATCCTTCAATTTCTGCTCGGTGTACCAGAGTTCGGCGTCTTTGTTGCTGAATGTGCCACCGAACATGTTGCCGTCGAGCTCGGCCTGCAGGCGGTCGCGTTCCGCCTCCAACCGTTCGCGTTCGTCGTCGAATCGACTGACGTTCGCCTCGTGACGCACATCGGCCGGAATGCCATCCCGGTTCCCGACCCACTCGGGGTGCTCGTCGAGTACCTCGGCCCGCTGATCCGGTGGAAGCGCTTCCCAATACTCGCGATTCTGGGTCGGCGAAGCGTCTTTTGGTGGTGCCGGTGCGGTCAGGCCACCCTGCTCGGCGCCGTTGGTGCTCGCCTCCTCGGTGGTGTGAGCGCCGTCGGCCTCGATGTCGCCGGCCGCAGCCCGCCGCAGAACCGATGCCGAGTCGGCGTCGATGTCCTCCGCCTGCAGGATCAGCGCCTTAGCGCCCGCCTCGATGTCTGCTCGGACCGTCTCCCGTTGGGCAGTGTCTTCGGGGGAACGCTCGGGCTGGTTCGGTGCATCGGTCACATGACCCGAATCGTCGATCACGAAACCGTTGGCGGAGGCGAATTCGATCAGCTCGTCCAGCTCCGTCTTCACATGCCGCAGCGCAACCGCCGCCTCCTGCGCGCATTGACGAACTGCACCGATCGCAGCGGCCTCGTCGGTGAGGCTGTCGGTAGTGATCCGGAAAGACTGCCGGGCAGCGTCCGCTGCTGTGTCCGACCACGCCGGAAGCTGCCCGATGTCGGTGATGCGCTGTTGAACGTCGGCGACGGTGGTCAGCCGAGCGGACAGCGACTCTTCCAACTGCTCGAGTACGACGACGTCCCACTCGCGAATCATCTTCAGGTCCACGATCCCCCCCACGGTTCGATGTGCACGTAAGGTAGCGAACCTGACTGGTACTTGCCAAGGGGAGGACAGCAACTGTGAGTAACGGACCTGGTGGGGTGCTCGAGGTGGACCCTGCGCAGCTGCGTGCCGCCGCAAGCCGCATGGATTGCGTGTTCACGGACGCGAACACTGCGCTCACCGACACCGACAGAGAAATCACGAACTCGGCCACCGCGTGGACGGGCACTGCTTCGGCGGCATTCGCGCAATTCGACACGTACGTGAACGGCCGGCGCACAGCACTTCTGGCAGACATCGCGCGGCTCTCGGACACGCTCACCGCCAACGCGAACGGCTACGAGGGCCAGGAAGCTGCGAACACGTCAGCGATCAACCAGGCCGGTGTGGGCGTCCGATGACCGGTGGGGACGGTGTGCTCGAACTCGACCGGGAAGCGCTGACCCGGTGCATCGATGCTTGCGACACACTCGCTGATGACATGGATGCCCTGCTCGTGCGCGCCCGCACCGAACTCGCCCCGGACAGCATGGGCTTCGGTGAAGAGCATCTGCCGTCCGCGGCGGTACTCACCGAGAAGGTTCGTGCCAACGCCACTGCTGCCATCGCGACCATCGAAGCCAACCGCACACACGCGCTCGATATGCGCGCCGAGTTCGCGAAAGCTCTTGCTGCATACGACGAGCAAGAAAGCATGACCGTCGGAATGGTCGCGGCGGTGGAGACTCGGATCGTATGAGTTAGTTAGGGGATGTCGCCGTCGTCGGAGGTTTCGGTGAGCAGTTCGTGTGGGTGGTGGCGGTGGTTGATCCGTGGCCGACGGGCGGGGTCGATGTGTCGTGGCGGGGTCCAGGTGGTTCGTCGACGTGATGGGTGGGTGGCCCATCCGTTCTCGGAGTCGTTGACGAGGGCATGGCAGGCGTCGCAGGCCAGGGTGAGGTTGTCGATGTCGGTGCTACCACCGCGGCGCCAGTCGCGGACGTGATGGACCGCGCACCGGGTGGGTGGGGCCGCGCAGCCGGGCCGGGTGCAGCCGGCGTCGGCGGCGATGAGCGCGAGCCGCTGGTTGACGGACGCGAGACGGGAGGTGCGGCCCAGGTGCAGCGGCCGACCGTGGTGGTCGAACACCGCCAGCACCGGATGCGACTGCTCGGCGAGCGTCAACGCGTCGACGATGGGCAGCAGCCCGCCGGTGGCGGTGGTGGCCACCCCGCCCGCAGCTTTTTCGAGTTGGTCGAGGGTCATGGTGATGATGGTGGTGGCCGGCAGCCCACGGTGGGCGCCGAGCACCCCCGAGGACAGCACGGTCCGCAGCATCGCCGCCAATGCGTCGTGGTTGCGTTGCCCGGTGGTGCGGGTGTCGCGGGCGGCGGCGGCCGCCAACTGTTGGCGGTCGATACCGGGCTGTTCGGCGTCCCCTGTCGGGGAGTGCGGGTCGGTGGGGTTGTTCATGCCGGGCCGTGCCCACTTCTCCAACACCGGGTCCAGGAGGGCCCGGGTGGTCGGGTCGAGTTCACCGGAGATCTTCGACATCAACTCCGAGTCCTGTGCGGACACGTGCAGACTGCGTCGGCGCGCCCGATCGCGGTCGTCGGTGAGGCTGCCGTCCGGATTCAGATAGGCCAGCAACCTGTGTCCGGCGTGTTCCACATCTTCCGGGGTGCCGCCGCGGGCGCAGTCGGCCAGAATCTTCTCCGCCGTCGCGAGTTCGGAACGGCAGATGTTGCGGGGCACCTTCCGTAGTGTGCGGCTGACGGCACGCACGTGATCGTTGCCGATCGCTCCGTCGGCCCTGGCGGCCGCCGTTTCCGGAAGAGCCGCAGCACACGCCTCGCCGCCCACCGTGTGCCAGGTCCCGGCATCACGGGCGCGGGATACTCGTGCCGACGCCTCCGACGCCGACACCCGAATCACGTCCACGAGCAGTTTGTTCGGGCTGTTGTAGCCCAGACGCGCGGGAACAGACCTTTCGACGGTGTCGACGACCAGCCGATCCGACACCGCACCCAACCGGCGAACCGTTTCCTCGAGTCGGCGGATGGTCTCGACCACCTCATCATCGGACAGCGGCGTGAGATCGCCGTCGAGGAGATCCCCGGCCGCACAGCCGAGAGCATCCAGACTCACCGCGATACCCATACCCACCCCCCAATCCCCGAATCGAACCTGTGTTCGAAAGCCTACCTCGCAGGTCCGACAGAAACCGGGTTTTCGCCACTTTGATCACGTCGGAATTTCCGCACCGCGACGACAATCCCGGCCAACGCGATGACCGCGCCGGCGCCGATGAGTCCGGCGGCTGTACCAGGGAAAACTGCATCGAGCAACAGCCAGGCGCCGAAGATGAAGAACAGCACCGCGGCACCGATGCGAATCGTGTTCTCCGGTAGGTGCTTGCCGAGTACGGCGCCGACGACGATTGCCAGGGCGTCTGCGGCCACCATGCCCAGTGTCGAGCCGATCCACACGCCGATGGTGTCGTGGTCGGTGGCCAGTGTGATGGTCGCGAGCATCGTCTTGTCGCCCAGTTCGGCGAGGACGAATGCCGAGATGACTGCCAGTAGGGCCGAGCGTGCAACACCCCCGGCCTTGTTCGATTCCTCTTCGCTGAGGCTGTCGCCGCGCAGCGTCCATGCGCCGAAGCCCAGAAATGCGATCCCGCCGACAACGGCGATGAGGGTGGTGGGCAGTGCCACTCCCAGCGAGTGGCCGATCGCCACCGATGCGAGGTGCACGATCGTGGTCGCGACGGTGATACCCGAGATGACGACCCACCAGCGATAGCGCAACGCGAACGTCATTGCCATCAGCTGGGATTTGTCGCCGAGCTCGGCGACGAAAATCACGCCGAAGCTCAGCAATAGTGCGGCGAGCACGTTCATCCTCCTGACGAAGTCGTAGGTCGGAGGATGGGGGTGTTGCCTCCGGCCCGGGCAGCGCAGGTGCGCCGGCCTGGCCGAAGGTCTCGCCCACCGGCGTGATGCCGGTTCGCCAGGCCGGGTTCGGGTGAATCAGGGATTCGAACGAACCAGTGTGTCGACACAGGCGATTGGGGGCTACTCCCCTTCGATGCCCTCACACTAGCTCAACGAAATCCGAAAAGCCAAACGCGGCAATAAGTTTGGGAAACCTATGGGCGAAACTTCGGGAACCCTGACGCCGTATCGAGACTCGGCGAACAGTGGTCTCGTAGGATTCCCATCATCATGAAGGAGCAGGTGGGGGACGTGACGGACAACAACGTCGACGACGTGATCGAGTGGCCCTCGGCGTGAGGGTCGCCGGAGCGGTCCTGTTGTCGGGTATCGAGTCCCACGATGAGCCGGACTTTCCGATGTATATGTACGTGCCCTTCGTGTTGATCATGGCGGGTGGCCTATGACGAGCCGCTGCGGTCGCCGCACCCTCGTACTCACCCCAACGACGATTCGGTCGCTGGTTCGGGGTGGCAACTCGGTCAGGGAGGGTGATGCACTTCTATCTGGCACACCCCGGTCGCCGGGTCGAACTGGGAACTGTGATTCTGGTGGTCGGGCTATTGCTGACCGCGTTCGTTCGTGATTCGCATCGGATGGTCGATGGCCCGCCGGGGAGTTGCTATGCCCGGAAGTGGTCGAGCAGCGGCGAGATACCGTCGCAGGTCGAGCCCGTGGCGTGCGACTCGCCGGATGCGGAGTTCATGTTCCTCGGCACGACAACGGGCGATCACACATATCCCGATCTTGCGTGCCGGGTCGAGTTCCGGGACGAGCGCCAGGCCGACACGGTGCGCGGGCGTAGCTTCCCGGAAGACGAGTTCGGAACCGTCTGTGTAGCGATCCTCGGTCAACCTCTCACGACGTGAGCAGCATCGCCAGAACAGCGGTGTCGGGGTCGCTGATCGGATCGATGCCGATGCGGCTCACCATCGAGGTCACGGTGCCGTCGGCTTCGGCCTCGACCCAGGCTGCGCGGTGTTCGAGTCCCAGGTCCGGCAGGCCGGGCAGTAGGACGCATCCGGAGGCGGCGCCGACGCATTCGGGCAGGCTGGGGGCGGTTTCGGAGGGCGGGTGCAGCATGAGGATCGCCGGCGGCTGGTGGCTTTCGAATCGGCCCGGGGTGATCGCGGAATCTCCGAGAACGGGACCTTCTGCGATCACGAGTCCGACGGTGCCGGGCTCGGGGTCGTCGGGGAGTTCTTCTCGTACGCCGAACACGGTCGAGGTGCGGAGGATGCCGGGAAGCGTCGCGACACGGACAGCGAGAGTGAGCAGCTGGGCCCATTCTTTTGTGCTGACCGGCCAGCGGCCCGAGATCACGAACCCACGCAGAACCCCCGCAGCCTGAAAGGGCGAGACGCCGACGTACTCGTTGCTTCCTCTCATGTCCGCCTCCTCGGTACTTCCAGCATGCGCTCGGCCCCATCTGGCACACAAGGTCACCCGAGTGCCAACTTTCCTCAGAGGCCTCTCAGAGTTTCCACAGAATGCACCCAGTGAACGTGGCCTATGTTTCGGCGTATGAGATCTGTGCGCGCTGCGGCGGCGACGTTGTTGGTGCTGGTTCTGGTCGGGGGAGGAGCTGCCGCTGTTGCGCATGCTCGCGGTGGTGACCGTGCCGTTGCGGTCGTCAATGCCGATGCCGGTGCAATCGTGGACGGCGAGGAGGTGCGTGCAGGCGACAGGATTGCCGAGAAGCTGGACGAGCAGTCCTCACTCGATTGGCAGGTTGTCACGGCGGACGAAGCGGCAGCCGGCGACTACCTCGCTGTCGTGACGGTGCCGGAGGACTTCAGCGAAGCAGTCTCGTCCGTGTGGGGGCCGACGCCCCGTCAGGCGTCTGTCGACATCGACATGATCGAAGACGGCCCGGCGGTGGCAGCCGCCGTAAATGCTGCTGTCACGCAACAGATCGGTGCGGCAGGCATGTCCGACCTGTTGGGAAACATCGCCGCCACCCGCACCACATTCCAGCAGACCGGAATGCTCGCTGGGTTTCTCGCCGCTGGTACGGGCGCTGCCGACTCGGCGGCCAAGGAGTTGGCCGAAGGTGCCGAGGCGTTGCTGCCCTACCTCGAAACCGCCCGAGCCGGTTCGATCGAGCTGCTCGAGGTGGCCGACGCGGTAGCGGGAGTGGTGGCCGAAACGTCCAATACTGCAAACGATGTGGCGAATCGGCTCACCGATGTCGGGGCAACGCTCGGTGACGCGACCGGCAACACGCAGCGCACCAAGGAGGCCCTGGACGAGGTTCTGAACGTGTTGCGTCATACGCCGGTGCCCCCGGAAGTTCTCGGCGACCTCGAACAGGTGAGTACCGATCTCGGTCTGCTCCACCGCAACCTCACGGCAGTACCCGAACTGCTCGGCGGCGACGTCGGACCGGAATCGAACCTCGGCGACCTGGTCCGGTCCGCGATGGCGCAAGTGACCGCTGCCAGCGATCAACTCTCGCGCGGTGCCCAGCAGTTGAACGACGGCATCGTGCCGATTGCAGATCAGGCGCCGGAGATGGTGGACCAGGCCACGACACAGATCGTCGACGGGTTCACCAAACTCGAGGCTCTGTCGACGCAGCTGTCCACGGATCTCGGTTCCGGTGCGGCCGCCATCCCAGCTCGGAATTCCGCGCAGCAGGACCAACTCGGTGACGTGCTTGCAGCACCGGTGGCCGTCAGCACGTCGCCAGCCGACGAGTCGCTGATCACGCCAGAACTCCTGGCAGCTGGATTCGGTGTCACCACGGCTGCGCTCGCCATCGTCCTCCTTGTGGTGACGCGTCGCACCACAACACCCGCACATGCAGAGGGCGCGCAGCAGAACCGCTGAGGTTCCGCTGCGCGCCCTCCGGGAAGGCAGATCGACTAGACGATCAGGCCGGCGGTCTGGGTGCGCGCCTTCTCGAAACGAGCGGCGACGTCGGCCCAGTTCACGATGTTCCAGAAAGCCTTGACGTAGTCGCCCTTGACGTTCTGGTAGTCGAGGTAGAAAGCGTGCTCCCACATGTCCAGCATGAGCAGCGGGGTCAGGCCGATCGAGATGTTGCCCTGCTGGTCGTACAGCTGGACGATGATCAGGCGCTGGCCGATGGAGTCCCAGGCCAGGATGGACCAGCCCGAGCCCTGGATGGCGTTGGCGTTGGCCGAGAAGTGGCTGCGGAAAGCGTCGAAGCTGCCGAACTGGTCGTCGATGGCAGCAGCGAGCTCACCCTCGGGCTTGTCGCCACCCTCCGGGCTCAGGTTGTTCCAGAACACCGAGTGGTTGGTGTGACCACCGAGGTGGAAGGCGAGGTTCTTCTCGTGCAGGTTGACCACAGGCGCCAGGGCGTCGGACTCACGAAGCTCGGCCAGCTTCTCGAGGGCGGTGTTCGCGCCGGCGACGTAGGCCGCGTGGTGCTTGTCGTGGTGCAGTTCCATGATCTTTGCCGAGATATGCGGCTCGAGAGCTGCATAGTCGTAGGGCAGATCCGGCAGCGTGTAAACAGACACGAGCATCCCTTCTTCGTGGGCCACAGAGCCCAGACGTCTTATCGATGAAACGTTCTCGGGTAACTACCCAATCCGATATATACCCAATCTCATTGGTACACCCATCGCAACACCGGGGTTCGTCAGGTCATTCCTCCCGGCGAACCCGCAGCTCAATTCGGTTTGCGGGTGAACTCCATCTAAACTGGCGCGAGTGTCAGCACTGCTTCCCGCGTCGAAGACGCGTGATCCAGCGAAATCGACGACGCGTGAACATGCGCCGCGCGTCGATTTCGGTGGTGCCAATCTGTTGCGATTCCTGGCCGTGCTGACGGTGCTGTATTCGCACATCTCGTTCTATCTGGTCGACGATCTGGGCACCGGTTGGTGGGGTATCGATGTCGTGACCGGGGTGTTGATCGACGGCGCCGGCCTGAACAATCACCTGTCGTTTCTCGGTGTGGCCGTTTTCATGACGCTCACGGGTGCACTGATCACCCGTTCTGCGATCCGGCACAGTCCGCGCAAATTCCTGCTCAACCGCCTCGGCCGACTTCTGCCGGCCTTCTGGATCGCCATCGCCGCCGCGATCATCCTGGTCCGGCTGGGTATCAATGGCATGTTCGGCCCGCAGGACGGTGTATCCAACGTAGAGGCGGTGCTCAGCTTCTTCCTCGGCGGCTTCTTCCTCAAACCGGAAGTTGCCGTTCTCGGTGTCACCTGGACGTTGGCGGTGCAGGTCACGTTCTACGTGGCGTGCGTGTTCGCCCGGCCGATTCTGCGCGAGAAACCCATCATCATGCCGTTGGCCGGGGCGGCGATCTGTGTACTGGTGCTGCTCTACAACCTGTATGTTCCGCAGCCCTATGCGGTGCCGATGTTGTCGAAGATCGCGGCGACGATGCCGACGGTGTTCCTCGGTCAGATCATCTACCTGGGGTGGGCGCGTCTGGTCGACTGGCGGTGGATCGTCATCGCAGCCTTCGCGCAGATGGAGGTCGTGCGTTTCGCGACCGAATACCGCGTCTACTGGGCCGGCGACCGCTACCTGTGGACCATCGCGTTCGTCACCGCCTGTGTCGTGTTGTTCGCCCGGTACGACGGAAAGATCAACAACTGGGCAGTCGTCCGCTGGACCGCGCAGCGCAGCTACACCATCTACCTGGTGCACACGCTGGTGTTGTATCGCGTGTACGAGAACGCGGTGGGGCCGTTGGGGGCGACGGGCGCCGTCATCGCCTTCATCGTCGTCATGGCTCTGGTTGCGGAAGCTCTCTACCGGTGGGTGGAGGTGCCGGGCGCGCGCACGATCGCGGCCTGGACCGACCGAACCGAAAAGGCCCGCGCCGAGAAACGAGCGGCCGCACTCGCGGCGTCCGAGGTCACCGCCTCGGCTGAGGCGATCACCCGTGAGCCGCGCGTAGCATCGGGTCATGTCTTGGTACGACGAACTTCTGGGTCGCGCATCGGGTGAGTCCCCGATGGTCACAGCTGAGCAAGCACTGCCGGGCCGCAGTAACCCCATGCCGGTTCCCGCAGCGCACTACGTCAACGGACATCCGATAGCGCCGCCGTTTCCAGACGGTCTCGAATCCGCTGTCGTCGCCATGGGGTGTTTCTGGGGCGCCGAAAAAGAATACTGGCAACTCGAGGGTGTGTACTCGACCGCTGCTGGTTATGCGGGCGGCTACACCCCCAATCCCACGTATGAAGAGGTCTGCTCGGGGCGCACCGGGCACACCGAATCCGTTCTTATCGTGTTCGACCCGGCCGTGATCACCTACGAGCAGATCCTTGGGCACTTCTGGGAGAACCACGACCCGACGCAGGGAATGCGTCAGGGCAACGACCGTGGCACCCAGTACCGCTCTGCCATCTACACCTTCGACGAGAACCAGGTGGAGATCGCCGAAGCCACCGGTGAGCTGTTCGAGAAGCGGCTCACCACCGCCGGATACGGCAAGGTGACCACGGAGATCGCACCTCTCACACAGTTCTATTACGCCGAGGACTACCACCAGCAGTACCTCGCAAAGAACCCAAACGGTTACTGCCCGGTCCACGCCACCGGAGTCAGTTGCCCGGTCGGCGTGTTCAAGCAGGACGAGGTTCCGGCACAGACCCAAGTACTCCCGCCGAGCTGACAGGTATTCCCGCCGAGCGGACCGCTCAGGACGGCAGCTGCGGCATCACCTCGCCGGCCACCAGTTCCAGGTGGTCGAGGTCGTGCAGGTCCAGAGTCTGTAGATAGATGCGCGTAGACCCGGTCTCGGCGTAGCGGCCGATTTTGTCGACCAGTTCCGCCGGGGAACCCGCCAGACCGTTCTCGCGCAGTTCGTCCACGTCGCGGCCGATCGCCTCGGCACGTTTCGCGACTTCGGCATCGGTCCGTCCGCAGCACAGCACGAGAGCGTTCGAATAGACGAGTTCGTCCGGGTCGCGGTGGATGTCGGAGCATGCCTTCCGTACCCGTTCGAACATCGCCGTCGTGTCCGCGATGGAGGCGAAGGGGACGTTGAACTCGTCGGCGAACCGGGCGGCCAGCGCGGGTGTGCGCTTCTTGCCGAGCCCACCGATCAGCACCGGTGGGCCGTGCGGGGTGTGTGCCTTGGGGAGTGCCGGTGAATCGGTGAGGTGCAGATGCTTGCCGTCGTACGAGAACTTCTCGCCGACCGGGGTCCGCCACAGCCCGGTGACGACGTCGAGGGTCTCCTCGAGCCGGTCGAATCGCTCACCCAACGGCGGGAACGGAATGCCGTACGCATCGTGCTCCTCCTCGAACCAGCCCGCGCCGAGCCCGAGGTCGACGCGCCCACCGCTCATCTGGTCCACCTGCGCGACGGAGATCGCCAGGGGGCCGGCGTGACGGAAGGTCGCCGACGTGACGAGCGTGCCCAATCGGATCGTCGACGTTTCCCGCGCGAGCCCGGCGAGGGTGATCCAGGCGTCGGTCGGTCCGGGCAGACCTTCCGAGTTCATCGCCAGGTAGTGATCCGAGCGGAAGAAGGCGTCGAATCCCAGGCGCTCCGAGGCCTGAGCGACGGCGAGAAGCTGCGCGTAGGAGGCACCTTGCTGTGGTTCTGTGAACACTCGTAGCTGCATGCACACCAGTGTTCCCCCTGTGCCCTGACAGCGCATCAGTACGCTGGAGACATGCCCTTTACTCTTCCGAAACCGCTCGCACATCGACTTCCTGAGGCCATGGGTGGGTCGGACTCCGGTGTGGTGCCCGTCGTCAAACTCGAAGGCATGATCGCGTCCGGGGGCGCCGGATTCGGTCGACAGACGATCAGTGTCGAATCGGTGGAGGAACCGCTCGAGCGTGCCTTCACCACCGGCGGGGCGAAGGCCGTGGCCCTCATGATCAACAGCCCCGGCGGATCGCCCACGCAGAGCGAGTACATCGGCAGGCGCATCAGGCAGTTGGCGGACAAGCACGAACTGCCGGTGATCGCATTCTGTGAGGACGTGGCAGCATCCGGCGGTTACT
This sequence comes from Rhodococcus quanlei, assembly GCF_055231015.1. NCBI lineage: Bacteria > Bacillati > Actinomycetota > Actinomycetes > Mycobacteriales > Nocardiaceae > Rhodococcus > Rhodococcus quanlei. Next base: position 131,142 of record NZ_JBUYWD010000005.1, read on the forward strand.
GGCTGGCGTGCGCGGCCGACGAAATCTATGCGACGTCCACATCCGTCGTCGGCTCCATCGGGGTCATCTCTTCGGGGTTCGGCTTCTCCGAGCTGATCGAGCGCCTCGGAATCGAACGCCGTCTGCATTCTGCCGGTGAAGCGAAGGCCCGCCTCGACCCGTTCTTCGCGGAGAAGTCCGAGGATGTCGAATGGTTGCGTGAACTGCAGCAGGGCATCCACGACGAATTCGGCTCCTGGGTGCGCCACCGCCGTGGTGATCGACTGCAAGGCTCCGACGAAGAGCTGTTCAACGGTGACGTCTGGTTGGGGCGCAAGGCCGTCGAGTTGGGCATCGCCGACGGCATCGGGACCCTGCGCGAGGTGATCGAGGAGAAGTACCCGGACGCCGAGATCGAGCTGACCGGCCCGCGCCGCACGTTGTTCGCGAAACTCGGTCTGCCCGCAGCGAGTTGGGACGGTGCCGCCGCTGCGGTCATCGGTGCCGTCAACTCCCGCGCAGCGTGGTCGAGGTACGGGATCTAGCAAGCGCTATCTCTCGGGAACCACCACGCCCACCGGGCCCATCCCGACGCACACGGACAGGCCAGGGGTCAGCGGGCGGATGCGGACCTGCTCGCCACCACCGGTGATCCGTACGTACACCTCGTTGGCTCCCGCCTGGACAGGAACTTTCACGGTGGCACCGGTCTCGAGTCCGACCTCTATCTCGCCGTCCGCTGAGGCGAGGTAGTTCAGCTGCACCGTCCATTCCCACGTGGTGAGTGGGCCGTCCAGTGGAATGTCGGTGAAACCCTGGCCTTCTATCAGATGCCCGCAGTCGGGGACCGGGCCTTGCGTAATGCTGCGCACCCACGTCACATCGGCGTCGACGAGCTTCCCCGAGTCGTCGAGCATCCGCAGTTCGGGGGTGCTGTCCGAGAAGTCGGGGCGATCCTCCAACGGGGCGAGCACCCGGCTGATCAGATTGTTGGGGAATGCCACCGGCAGGAGCACCCAGATCGACGTGGGTTGTTCGAGCAGCGGAACATCGTCGTGCTGCGCCAACGATTCCCGCGCTGTGGACAGGTAGGCGGTGGTGGGGTTGTCTTCCCAACTGCGGGTGTACGTGTAGGTGGACCACAGGCTGCTGACCACGAAGGCGACAGTCACCGCGCCTGCGATCACCTTGGTTCGCTTTGCGGTCGTCGACGAGAGGGCCGGTGCGGATGCTCGTTTCGGCGCGCGCAGAACCAGCGCGATGGCGATGGTGATGATCGACGCTGTGTCGGTGAAATAGCGCAGAGTCTGCGCCAACTCGTACGTGGTGTCCGCGCCCCAACGCGTCACGACCATCGCGGCCACCGAAGCCAGGAAGTATGCACCCACCGCGATCCACACCCACCCGACGCGGCGCTTCCACCGCATCGTGGCTGCAACGACCGCGACTGCGGCCACCCAGGCGGCCACCACGAGGATCACCGGCGGCGACGCCCACGGTGGGCTCGGAATCCACCGCTCCCACACCCACGGTCCACCGAGCAGGGTCGGCAGCAAGCCGAGGGACGTCGAATGGCTCAGCAGCTCCCACGCCCGCCCTGCACCGGCCCATACGAGTTGGGTGTCGATCGTCGTCGTGTATGCGAGTGCCCAGACCGCGATGATCGCGATCGACGCCGTCCACAATCGGCGTCCGCGGCGCCACGCCGAACGCAGGGGTGTCCGATTGCCACTTGTGCGACCGAGCAAGAACACCGTCGCAAAGGCCACGAACGGGACCAGTACGGACTTCTCGGAGAACAGCAGCGCCACCGCGAACACGACGGCGCCACTCACCGCGTACCGGGTGCGGCCGGTGCGGCGCAGGGCAAGCGCGTCGGCAGTCACCCAGGCCAGTGCGATCTGCATCGGGAGGGCGTTGAGGTTCGCCGACCACCAGGTGAAGGCCGGCACGGTCAGCGGGGTGAACAGGTAGAACGTCAGTGGGATCAGCAGTATCCGCCGGTCCCCGAGAATCGTGCGCAGAAGCCGCAGCACCGCCAGCGAGGCCAGTGCCTGCATCGCCACCGACATGATCATCGGCAGCGCCCACTCGTATGGGGCGATCCGCGTCGCGATGCCGGCAACGACGAATGCCGCGGGCATGAAATGGCCGTCGTGGTCGTAGAGCAGCAGATCGGTGGAAATGATCGGTAGTTCGGAACCTCGGCTGGCCAGGATGAGGTCGTCCCAATAGAAATCGCTGTGAGCTGCGACAACGCCCCGAACTATGAGTTGGAGGACGACGAGCGCGATCGCCGACTGAAGGACACGCGACATAGATTTCTCAGATTACAGACAAAAAAAGGGAACCAAACGGTATGCCGCCGCGTCTGATCAAGTGTCGGGCCGATTCGGGGCGGCCCGGGGGCGGGTAGACGGCGGCCGGTCCGGAGTTTTGGAGGGGTAATTCCGGCCCGGGCCGCTGTTCGACTGCGCTGCCACTGTCCGATCCTCCAAGAACCCGGTTGTGGAGTTGTGGACGATGTGGACTGTTCGGTCCCCATTCTGTCGACAACACTCCCGGGGTGAGCCCCTGACCTGTGAATAGAAACCTCTTGGTCTGTCGATAACTGTGGATGAGCTTGTGGAAACTGTGGATAACTCGCATAAATCAGTGGCGTGAGTCACAAACAGATATCAGCTGTGACGTAAGAGGTGTCGCACCGTCTCCCGGTGGAGAACAGTGCATCGCCCTGACACGCCAGGGCTGCGACGTGACACAATCGGCTTCGGATTTTCGATCGAGCGAAGTGGGTTCGGGGATGAGCGTCGTCCAGGTCTGCGCCAGATGCGCTGCTCGGTGGCCCGTAGTCGGGGCTCCGGTCCAGTGGTGTCCACGGTGTGCGGGCGTGCTCCTCGCGCCACTCGAGACACGGGTTCACCTCCCACCCGAACGCCGCGGATTCCGGTGGATCGCACGCAACCCGCTGCGGCGGGTCGGGCTCACGGGAGCCGGCGGCAGCAGGCCACCCGTCGAAACGCCCCACTACAACGAGGTTCCGCGATGGGGTTTACAGGACCCTCCGCCCCCGGAGCGGCCCAAGAATGCGGATCGGTCCGATCAGTTCGCCGATCTGGCCGGCTACATGCTCGTGCTCACGGCGATCGTCTACGCAGCGGCAGCACTGGCCGAGGTCGGCCGCTATGTGATCCTTCTCGTCAACCGGTCGCGGCTGATCGACCCGGTCGTGCTCGCCGTTTCCGACACCAGCGTGTTCGTCCTCCAGGCGGCAGGCATGTTGACGGCACTGCTCGCCGCCGTGTGTTCGGTGTTCTGGTTGCTTCGTCAACGTCGGCGCACCTTCGAGCGATCCCGGACAGTCGACCCTCGCAGGCCTGTCGACATCGCGCTCGGCTGCGCAGTTCCCGTCCTCAACCTGGTGATGCCGGGCATCTTCCTCCTCGAACTGGTCCGGCGTGACCCGCGGGCCGTGCTGCTCATCCGCATCTGGTGGGTTACCTGGGTCTTCGGTGCCGTGCTCGTCTGCCTCAACTGGTTGTGGGGAACACGATCCGGCCTCCAGGCAATGGCCGACGGCGTTGTTCTCTCCGCGTTCACGGCCGCCGTTGCGTCCGGAACCGCCATCCTCACCCTCATCGTGCTCCGCCGCCTCGAAAACCGAACTCTGACGGGGCGGGCAGGCGATCGGACGCGCTGGGTGCTGGCGTCGTGATGCAGTTCCGGCGGTCGCCGCTCGTGGTCGCGCACCGGGGCGCGTCCGCTGCCCTTCCGGAGCACACACTCGCCGCCTACGAACTTGCCCTCCAAGAGGGTGCAGACGGACTCGAATGCGACGTGCGGCTCACCCGCGACGGACACCTGGTCTGCGTGCACGACCGCACCATCGACCGAACATCGAACGGCACTGGCATCGTCAGCGACATGTCACTCGCCGAACTGCGCGAGTTCGACTTCGGGACCGTGGAATCTCCGGCGCGCATTCTCACGCTCGGCGAGCTGATCACCCTCGCCTTGGATTGGCAGTCGAGACCGGTGAAACTGTTCGTCGAAACGAAGCACCCAGTGCGGTTCGGCAGTCTCGTGGAAAGCAAAGTGCTCGCCGAACTGCACCGATTCAAGATCGCGTCGCCGCCGTCCGCGGACCATGCGCGAGCCGCGGTGATGTCCTTCTCCGCCGCTGCCGTGTGGCGGATCCGTCGCGCGGCACCGATGTTGCCCACCGTGCTCCTGGGCGAATCGGCACGCTATCTGGGCGGAAGTGCCGCCACCACCGTCGGGGCGACGGCGGTGGGTCCGTCGGTACAGACTTTGCGTGAACACCCCGACACTGCGGACAGAGCTGCCGCTGCCGGACGCGCAACCTACTGCTGGACCGTCGACGAACCCGCCGACGTCGATCTGTGCCGCCGCCTGGGCGTCGCCTGGGTCGCCACCAACCACCCCGGACGCACCAAGAATCGGTTGGGTATCTGACCGGGCGCCGCTCGCCGTGTAGGTTTTGGCTTCGTGGGTAAGAAGAGCAAGAGAAACAGTGGTCCGAAGCCGGGTGGCGCACGCGCAGAGAAGCTGGCCCAGCGCCGAGCAGAACGGGAGAGCGCCGACGCGGTCGTGACGCGTCCGTTCGCAGGGCTTGCCGCAGAATGCGATCTGGTTGCCCTGCGCGAATTCGTGCCGTCCGCGACCGCACCCCTGCCGGTGCCGGGCGCCGATCGTGACATCGCGCTGGCGACCGTGCTTCCGGGTGCCGTCGCGGCACTGTCCCGAGAGAACGGTGACGCCACCGAATCATTCGTCGGTATGCAGGTCCAGGCGTTCTCGGATGACCTCGGAGCGGATCTGGCCGCATCCGTGGAATGGGTGAAGTCCGCAGCCGTCGGTGATTCGTTGCCCGCTGCGAGCCCGACGTCGGACACACCGGCGGTGACGAGCGTGATCGACGCGGACACACAACTCGACATCACCGTCCATCAGAACTTCGACTGGTGGATCCCCGAAGGTGTGGAGCCGGCACCCGAGGTGGCCGCCACCGTGCAGCAGGCGAACGCGGCCATCATGCCGTCGGCGCGGCTGAACGCCGACGGCGTCGTCGCGGCCTGGTGGGTGGATGCCGGCGATAAGGCGCACATCCGGTGGGTGCGTCCGGAGAGCGAGGACGACCTGATGCTGGCGTTGGCGCGTGTTCATGCTGCCGGCAACCTGCACCTGGGTGAGAGCTCCCGCTTCGCGGGGTCGTTCCGTACGCACGGACTGCTCGTGCCCGTGTTCGATCTCGATCCCGAGATGCACGCCGACGAGTGGGCCCCGGCCACCGTGGAACTGGGTAACCGGTTGGCCGAGGCGCTTGCCGTCGACGCGCCTCTGACCACCGAGGAGCGTCGCGCCCGCGACGGTCTGCGCGGGCGTCAGATCACGCTGAGGTAGGTCGTCAGATGGTGCCACCGGCTGCGCTCGGCGCGCCGGTGGCATCGCCCGCCGTGCTCATCTCGCGGGCGACGAACTCTTCGAGATCGAACAAGTTGCTGCCCGCACGGTCGGCGATGTTGAGCAGCGTGTTCATGCTGGAGACCTCTTCGATCTGTTCCTTGAGGAACCACTGCATGAACTGCTCGCCGAGATAGTCGCCCTCTTCGCGGGCGGTGCTCGCGAGTTGAACGATCTGCTCGGTGACCGTCTTCTCCTGGGTCAGTGCCAGCTCGATCGGCTCGCGGGGGCCCTCGAAATGTGACTTCGCCTTGTCCACTCCGTTGAGTTCGACCTCCATGTCACGGTCGAGGAAGTATTGGACGATCATCATCGCGTGGTTACGCTCTTCGATCGACTGCTTGTAGAAATGCTTCGCCAATTGGGGGAGATCTGCATTGTCGAAATACACCGCAGTCGCAATGTACTGGTGCGACGCATTGAATTCGTTGCGAATCTGGTCGTGCAGCAATGCGTGAAACTTGGTGATGTGCTTATCGGTGGTCATAGCACCAAGATAGTGCTGGTCAGAGCGCATGTCATCCAAGCTCTGCCTAATTGTGGTAAGCGTTTCCAAAGTAAAGTTCGCCTACGCTCATGCGTTCGAGGAAAAGTGCAATTCGTCAACTCCGGATATTTTCGGTTGGTTGTCGTCGGTACCTTCGGATGATCAGCGCGGCGAGAAGTCCGACGGCCACGACGAGCAGTAGTCCGATATCGGAGACGGCGTCTGCCCAGCGTCCGAGCGTCACCTGAAGTGAGAACTGCTCGTCGACTCCCATCACGCCGCCGAGGCTGGCGGTGCCGTCGGTGACGAGGAACAGCACGCCGATGGCGATGAACAGGAGGCCGGAGATCAGTGAGGTGGTGTGGGTGTGCAGCGGCCCCAGCTGTATGGGTTTGCCGCGTAGCCAGGTGCGCTTGCCGAGATCGAACCGGTCCCAGGCGAGTGCGACGGCGAAGAGTGGCAGAGCCATCCCCAATGCGTAGGCGGCCATCAACAGCGCACCGTATCCGGCTGCGCCACCGGCCACCGCAATCGTCAGGACGCTGCCGAGCAGCGGACCGGAGCAGAATCCGGCCAATCCGTACACTGCACCCAGAGTAAAGACCGACAGCCAACCCGAGGGCGACAACGAAGCAGATGCCCGCTGGGCGGGAGCAAACGCGAAACCTTTCCCGAGGATCGTCATTGCTCCGAGTGTGATAAGTACGGTGGCGCTGATCAGCGTGACGAGGCCACGATGCTGCGTGACGAGCGAGCCGATCGCACCCAGGCCTGCGCCGAGTGGGGCGAGCACCGTGACAAGTCCGACGTAGAAGACGGTGGTACGTGCGGCAAGGCGTCCGGCCCCGTCGAAGGCGTACGCAAAGAAGGACGGCAGAAGCAACGCAGAACACGGACTCAGCAATGACAGGACCCCGCCGAGCAGCGCTCCCAGGATGCCGATCTGGGTCACGCCACACCTTCGAGTGTTTCGTCGATCACCTGCGTGAAGACCGGTAACGGCTGTGCACCGAGGATCGGGTTTCCGTTGACGACGAACGAGGGTGTGCTGTTGACGCCGATGCTCTGTGCCTCCAGGACATCTGCGGTGATCGCCGGATCGAATGCGGTGCCATTCGACTCGCGGGTGAACCGGTCGAGGTCGGGAACTCCAGCTGCTTCCGCGAATCCACGGAGCTTCTCCGGGGTCAGGTCGGGATGTCCGGTACTCGGCGCGTCCGCGTAGAGGGCTCTGTTGAACTCCCAGAACTTGCCCTGCGCAGCCGCCGCACGTCCGGCGCGTGCGGCATTCATCGACTGTTCGCCGAAGATCGGCAGATCGCGCCATTCGATCCGCAGGTCACCGGATTCGACATATCGCTCGACCAACTCCGGTTCGGTGTCCTTGCTGAACTTTGCGCAGAACGGGCAGCGGTAATCGGAGTATGCGACCAGGACGACCGGGGCATTGATCGAGCCGAGGGCCAGCGGGTCCCCGTCGATGCGGCGGGACATGTCGCCGACCGGCCCCATCCGATCGCCGATTTCCGTGTTTGCGGTCGTGCTGTCGTTGCCGGTTCGGTCGAGAACGAGGAGGGCTGCCAAGACCACGATGACCAGTCCGAGTGCCCCCATCAGCCATACGTCGCTGCGGCTGCCACGTGAGCCGTTGTCTGATCGCACCATTACCTCCGTTGCCTAGCTGTCGGGCAGGAGCCAGCGTCCCGATTACTGTCGGCCACGGTACACGGAACTACTATTGTGCTTAGTAGTTAACTACTATTCTTTTTAGTAGTTCAGGTTGCCGAGTGCGGATGGGTGCGATGGAAGCCGGTGTCCCCGAGTGGTCCAGACCGAAGGCGTTGTCGCGAGGCGCCCTTGCCGGGGTGATAACGCTGCTGGTGGTCGGCATCCCGACGGACGTGATCGCCAACCCCTGGTTCGGGCGCGAAGTACCCGTGCGATGGTGGGAATACCCGGTGCTGGTGGCGACAGCGGCCCTCACCGCCGGCTGGTTCGGGATTCAGGGCGCCACCATGACCAGGCAGTCAGGTCCTGCTGCGGGCGTGCTCCTGGCAGTCTTTGCCGTTGGCTGCCCGGTCTGCAACAAATTGGTCGTTGCGGCGCTGGGTGTTTCGGGGGCGCTCGGGTTCTGGGCACCGATTCAGCCCGTCCTCGCGGTCGTGTCGTTGGGGCTGCTCACCGTGGCCGTGATCTACCGATGGCGGCGCCGCCCCTGCGCATGCGACGTCACACGACCGGCGACGACAGCAGACCGAACAGTGTCCACCCCGCCGTGATCGATGTGACCGCCACTGCCACCGGCAACACCGACACCGCCAATGCGATCGACCCGTCACGGATCCACCGCGCCGGCTGCGGGACGCCACCCAAGCGATGAACTCGATCCGTCAACAGTTGGCCCGGACGGTTACCGGCACCTCCACCGACAGCGGACGAGTGGCATGCGAGCAACGCGGCTCGTACAGCTTCCGGACCGCACGTCTGGGCGGCGTGGTGGTCCGCCGACAGTTCGACGAGCACGCGAACCCAGCCCACCCCGTCTCGGCAGAGTGGCACGAACGGTAACGCGGTGCGCAGCGACTGGGCGGCGGCGACCAACAGGTGGTGACGGCCCAGGAGGTGGGCCCTCTCGTGCGCTAGGACGGCCGCGCGTTCGACGCTGGTCAAGGACGCCAGCCCATCCCCAGCGACGATGACGCCTGCGCGGCCACCGACGCTGTACGCGAACAGTGCATCGTTCGGAAGCCACACAGTCTCGCCGGTCGTGGGTGAGTGCTTCGAAAGGCCGAGGGCTCGAACGAGTCCGACATGCTCGACGGAGAGCCGTCGATGCTGTCGACAGTGCGAGGCGACCATCACCGCCATGCGGCCGAGCACCGCTGCGGTGACGACCCAGAGCAGAATCTCGATCGACGGGAACCAAGGAATGATGCCCTCCTCGCGAACCGTCCGGGCGCAGGTGACCGCCACGCTCGGCAGGTACTGCAGGTAGAGCCCCGGCCGTGCGACCCAGGCGATCGGAGCGGCGACGAGCAGCGTCACGAAGAGGAACTGAGCGAGCACCCAGGCAGACAACGCGAGTCGCGGACTGTGCGCGGGCCCGGCCAGCGGGCGCAACCAGTGCGGTGCGGCGCAACCGAACAGAATTGCTGCGGCCAGGAAAGCGGCAGCGAGAATCATGCGGTCGGGCCGGTGCGCCGTGACCGGCCCGCCAATGTACGCCGAGCCGCGCGGCGCAGTATTCGCGACTCGTCCTCGGTGGCAGAACCGGCGAAGTGCAGCATCGCGCCTTCGGCTGCGCCGCTGGACTCGAGAACTTCCCGCACGAGTTCGGCGGCGGTCTCCTCACGGGTGTGCGTGGCGTGATACACGTAGGCCCGTCCGGCGCGTTCGCGCGCGACCATTTCTTTGGTGTGGAGATTGTCGAGGACGGTCATCACCGTCGTATATGCCAACGAACGCTGGGAGCCCATGCGATCCATGACGTCACGCACCCGTAGTGACTCTCCGGTGGAGTCCCAGAGCACGTCCATGACCGCACTTTCGAGTTCGCCCAATCCCATCATGTCGGTCGGTCAGCCGCCTTCGCCGGCCACCGCAGGCTCCGTGGCATCCGGTCCGGGCGCGCCCGACCATTCTCTGGCGACGAAATCCTCGACGTTGAACAGGTTGTCGCCGGCTCGGTCGACGATGGTCAGCAGGGTGTTCATCTGCGACACCTCTTCGACCTGCTCCTTGAGGAACCACTGGATGAACTGCTCGCCCAGGTAATCGCCGGTATCGCGGGCGGTGTGCGCCAAGCGGGTGATCTGCTCGGTGACCTCCTTCTCCTGGCGGAGGGCGAGCTCGACCGGCTCACGGACCGAGGAGAACTCGGTGACGACGTCCGCGATGCCGGGGACCTTCACCTCGACATCGTTGTCGATCAGATAGCGCACCATCATCATCGCGTGGCGACGTTCCTCGGTGGCCTGCTCGTAGAAGCGCCCCGCCAGCCGTGGCAGATCGTTGGCGTCGAAGAAGACGGCCACCGCCACATACTGCTGGGACGCCGCGAACTCGTTCTTTATCTGGTCGAGAAGCAGCCGATCGAACTCGCTGGGGTTCTTCGCGGATTTCGAGTTCGTTGCACCGTTCATGCTCTCGAGGTTACCGGCAGGGGCCCTGGATCAGGGAGGAGTGGTGAGGAGCTCCGGTGGAATCGGTTCGTCGTTCGCCAGCGCTTCGAAGAACTCGCTCGCACGATCGTGATCCCACAGGAGGACGTTCCCGGAGCCGTACACGTTTTCGAAGCCCCCGATCGGTATCGAGGTGGTGGTCATGCCGCCTCGCATCGCCCATGCCAGCCGTCCGAGATGCCAGATGTGGTCACCGCTGTCGACCGCGAGACTGTCGACCGCATCGGAGGCCAGCGGAAACAACCGGAACGGATTCAGCCAGGTGGTGGGGCTGGTCGCTTTGGCCAGCAGCGCCGACATGAACTTGCGCTGGTTGTTCATGCGATCCAGGTCGGCGAGCGCCGTCGCGCGGCTGCGCACGAACCCGAGTGCCTGGGTGCCGGAGAGCTCCTGGCAGCCGGCCGGAAGATCGATGCCGGCGAGAGGGTCGACCATCGGCTGCTCGAGGCACACGTCCACACCGCCGATGGAATCCACGATGCCCGCGAATCCGCCGAACCCGATCTCCGCATAGTGGTCGATGTGCAGGCCGGTGGCCACCTCGACGGTTTGCGTCAACAGTTGCGGCCCACCGAACGCGAACGAGGCGTTGATCTTGTCCTTGCCGTATCCGGGAATCGAGACGTACGAGTCACGGGGAATGCTGACCATCGTCGGCTCCCCGCTGCCGGAGATGTGGACGAGGATGATCGTGTCCGTCCGGTCCGGTCCGGTGTTGCCGCCGGTGGCCAGCGCGGACTCCTGCTCGGGCGTCAATCCGGCGCGGCTGTCCGAACCCACGAGTAGCCAGTTGGTGCCGGGGGTGTCGCCGATGCGTCCTTCGTAGTCGGCGAGAGCGTCGATCCGACGCAGCGAACTGTCCAGATAGACCGTTGCGCCTGCGAGGGCCAGCACGAGCACCAGAAGCAGTAAGCCGACGCGTCGACCCCAGTGGCGCTGACGCCGAGTCTTGGGCGGCCGCGGCGGTTCCGCGGCCCGTTTCGGAGGGTGCCGGGGAGGCGCTGGTGGGGGAGCAGATCGTCCGCGCCGCGGATCCTGCCGGTACGGCTGGTCCTCGCGATACGGCTGCGGGATCTGGGTGGGAGCGTGCCCCTGCGGTGCAGGGTTTCGAGGCGGTGGGTTTGCGGGTGCGGGGTTGCGGGGTGCGGGCGCCGGGTACGGGCGGCGAGGGCCTGCCGGCGGAGGGTTTCCGGGTGTCTGCGACCAAGCCCGATTCGGCGGGGGTGGTGCGTTCTGGGGGGTCTTGCGAATGACCTGCGGATCCTCGGGAGGCGGGACGGGGCGTTGCGGCGGGGGCGCAGGTCGCCGAGGTGGCTGGCCCTGCGGGCGCCGTGGCCGCGGAGGTGGAGGGTTGCCGGTCACCCCACGACTTTACTGGCCGGTGTTCGTCACGGTATCCAGCCGACACGCCCCTTCAGCAAGGCGTACCCGACGAACGAGACCGCATCGATGAGCCAGTGTGCGATCACCAGCGGCCACAATCGGCCGGTCTTCTGCCAGTACCGTCCGAACACGAGACCCATCACGACGTTGCCGATGCCGCCGCCGAAACCTTGATACAAGTGGTAGCTGCCGCGCAGGAGCGCCGAAGCCAGCAGTGACGAGTTCTCGCCCCACCCCAACTTGCGCAGCCGGGTGATCAGATAGGCGACGACGAGGATTTCCTCTGCACCCGAGTTCGCCGCCGCCCACAGCAGCAGGACGGGAAGGCGCCACCAGTGCTCTTCGATGGTGCTCGGTGCGACCGTGAGGTTGGCGCCTACGGCGTGAGCGATCAGGTACAGGCCCAGTCCCGGGATGCCGATGAGTGCGGCGAGGCCGATGCCGTGGGTGGTGTCCGGGCGGCCGTTCGGACGACCGAACCCGATCGCCTTCGGTCCCACCCCGCTGCGCCACAGCAGGTAGAGCCCCAGCGCGCCCCACGCCGCCAGCCGGAGTACGCCCAGTAGTTGGCGGGCGACGTCGATGAACTGATTTTCCGCGCGCGAGGTGTTGAGCGCGACGGCCTGATCTGCGAGAGAGCCGGGCGTGGCCAACGATTCTGCCAGCGACAGCACACTGGACAACGCACTGAGCCCGAAGGTGACCAGCAGCACGATCGTGATCTCGAGGTAGACGCCCCGACGCTCGTGTGGGCTCAGGGCCGGTTCCCCGGATTGCGGTCGAGGCGGTCGGAGCCAGGATTCGAGTGTTGCTCGGAAGTTCGCAGGGCGCGGGAAGGTCACAGGGCGACGGTAGCCTCCGCTCGACCCGGCTGCCGCGGCTGTGCGGGCCCGTCAGCCGCGTGCGTGCAGTCCGTTGACGAACGGGCAGCCGACCAGGAGGCGGATGGCGCGGCTCAATGCGGTGGCGTCGTCGACCGGCTCGGCGAACGACAACCGGATGTCGCGGTCACCGTCCGCCGTTTCGGCGCGCAGGTTCAGCCCGTAGCGGTCGAGTGCCAGTGGACGGACCCTGCCGCTTCGCATGTGCGGTGGCAGCTTCCGGGCGAGTAGATCGACGATCTCGCGATGATCCTCGTCGAGGTGCTGGAGCCAGGCGCCTTCCATCTCCCAGAACGGGTCGGCTCTTGCTGCTCTCAATTGCTCGAGTCGGACGGGTTCGGCGCCACTGGAATCGGCGACCACCGCGGACGCGAGATGCAACCGCAGCAGCACCGTGGTGTGGCCGACGTCGAGCAGTTCCGGGTGCGGAAACTGCGCGGCCACTTCGTCGGCGAGCTGACGGGAATGTTCGTCGCACAGGCCGTGCAGAGTTCCGCGTAGCCACACGAGTGAACGGACCGGCTCGCGTAGGGACAGCGGCGACTGGTCTGTCAGCTCCAGAACGGCAGGAAGACCGCCGCTGCCGGCGAGCCAGACGAGTGTTGCCGCAGCCGAGTCGGCGGGAACGGCGACGACTACGTCGCCGTCGTCCAGGAGGTGATGCACCGTCGTGGCGGTGGGTTCGCTCCCCTCGATGGCGAGGACGGACTCTTGTGTGCGAGCGCAGGAGCTACGAACCCGCTCCGCGGTGGACGGTGCGGCCCATGTCCTGATGGCCATCGTGCCTCCTGGGTGTCGTCGATGAAGGAGCCTCAAGATGAGGTAAGGCTAACTTAATCCTGTGTGGCGGACGTCGCAAGCCCCCGGACGAACTACGGTGGACGAGTGTCGATCGATCTCACCCTCGGAATCCCGCGCCCACGTGGACCGGAATCGTTGCTGTCCGGACTTCTGAGCCCCGCGCTCACGCAGGCGCACGCGGTGGCCTCGGCACAGGGTTCCGAGGTGGCAGGCCCCCCGGTCGTTCCTGCGTCGGACCTGATCGCAGACACCGGTTCGGGGTTCGGCAAAGGGCGTGCGGGCCTCGGCCGGATCGTCGTCCGCCTCGACGTGGACCCGGCGCAGCTCCGTCGCCCTTCTCGGATCGGGTACGAAGCGGTCCGTTACCAACTCGAATGCCCCGTGAGCGACCTCGACGAAGCCATCGCCCTGCGGCTCCCGTCGCCGCTTGCCGTGTACCCCGAGATCGGCCGCCCGGTGGTCGAAGATGCCGAACCGACTCTCGCCGACGCAGCCGGTGCCCTCGCGGAGGCCGGGAAGATCCCCGGCTTGAGCGCCGGTCACCCGAAGGCCGCCGTTGCCGACTTTCTCGCTGTACTCGCCCACGCCGACGTCGGTTTCGTCGCGCAGGCCGACACTGCGGAAGAGGTCCTGGCCTTGCTGGCCGGCACGGTCGCCGCCCTACGGGGCGACGACGTCCGGCGCGTGCTCGCAGAGCCCGATCCCGGCCCACTGACCACATTGATTCCCGAAGCTGCCGCTGCCGTGCGTGAGGTCCTGCTCGGCATCGAGGTCCGGGATCTCGGCGGTATCGCGGCAACACTCGCCGCATGGGGCCTGCGGTAGACAACCTGAAACTTCACCCCCAATCTTCCGGACCTTTCCCGGGCGATGCGTAACCTCGTAACCGTGCCTCGTATCGCGTACTTCGGACCCTCTGGAACCTTCACCGAAATGGCCCTTGCCAAGTTCGAATCGGAGGGCGCATTCGACGGGCCGGTCGAGCGAATTCCGGCCGCGAATCCACCGGCCACCCTCGCCAGGGTTCGGGACGGTTCCGTGGACGGCGCCGTCGTTCCGATCGAGAGTTCGGTCGAAGGGGGAGTGACGCCGACCCTCGATTCGTTGGGTGCCGGAGAGAGGCTGCAGATCGTCGCCGAGACGGAACTCGACATCGCCTTCTCGATCCTGGGCCGACCCGGCACCACGCTCGCGGACGTGCGCACCATCCGCGCCTATCCGCACGCCTCGGGGCAGGTGCGCGAATGGTTGGCGGCCAATCTGCCCGATGTCGAGGTGCAACCGGCATCGTCCAACGCAGGTGCCGCGGAGGACGTCGCAGCCGGTATCGCCGACGCCGCCGTGTCCACCGCTCTTGCCGGCACGAGGCTCGGGCTCGACGAACTGGCCTCCCAGGTTGCCGATTTCGACAGCGCCCGCACGCGATTCGTGCTCGTCACTCGCCCTACCGGGCCGCCTGCGCGCACCGGGAACGATCGCACCGCCGCCATTCTGCTCCCGAACAACGCGCCGGGCTCGCTGGTGCGCGTGCTGTCCGAGTTCGCCAGTCGTGGAATCGACCTGACCCGCATCGAATCCCGGCCACTGCGGACCGAGATGGGCACGTACCGATTCTTCGTGGACTGCATCGGACACATCGACGACTCCCTTGTCGCCGAAGCATTCCGGGCCGTGCACCGCACCTCCGATGTGCTGTTCCTCGGGTCGTGGCCCGCAGCCAAGCCGAGTGGTCCACCTCCGCCGTCCGACGACGAAGCGGCAGACTGGATCGAGCGGATACGCAGGGGAGAGTGGGCATCGTGAGTGGCAGGTTGATCCTGGTCCGACACGGCCAGACCGAGGCCAATGTCGCGAAGCGGTTGGATACCAGATTGCCCGGGGCGAAACTGACAGCTGAAGGCTTGACGCAGGCGCAGACGTTCGGTCGGGGACTCGTCGCACGAGGCCTGCCGGCCGCACTGGTGTCGTCGCAAGCATTGCGTGCCAGGCAGACTGCAAGCTTCGTGGAGGCAGCGTCGGGGATGACGGCAGATGTGCGGGCAGGCCTGCACGAGGTGCAGGCCGGTGATCTCGAAGACCGTAGCGACCGAGAATCACACGAGCTGTTCATGAAGACGTTCCACCAGTGGCATACAGGTGATTTCGGCGCCCGTGTACCCGGCGGGGAATCGGCATACGACGTGCTCGATCGCTACGTTCCCGTCGTGAACGCGTTGCGCGAGGAGTACCTGGAAGACCCGGCACAGACCGGCGACGTCGTGGTGGTCAGCCACGGCGCCGCGATTCGGCTCGTCGGCGCGCAGTTGGCCGGCATCTCAGGCCTGTTCGCTGCCAACAATCACCTGTCGAACACGCAGACCGTGGAACTCGTGCCGACGCCGGACGGCTGGGAATGCGTGCGGTGGGGCGCCGTCGATCCGCCCTTCGAGCACACCGTGATCCCGGGGCCCGACGACCCGATGGGCTGAGCTTACTGCTCCAGGCGATCCGCGAGCGCCTCGAGTGCCTGGCGCAGACGCTGCGGCGATCCGGGGCTGAGGGAAGACCAGGCCACCCCGTGCGCCGACACACTCGAGGTGCCGACGATCCGTCCTTGGTCGGTATCGAACACCGTCACGGGTCCGCCCACAGGATCGTATTGGCCGTCACCGTAGGCGATTCCGACGATCTCCGCGAAGGTGTCACATCCGTGGACGGCCCGTCCGAGCGGGCCGGCATCAGCAGTCGGCACACCCAGCCTCGTCAGTTTTTCTGCCAGGTTGGCTCCGTCGATGGCGTCGTCGAAAGCGGCGCTGAGGTCCGCTGTCGGGGCGTTGACGTTCTGGAACTTCGCGGCCTGTGCCGTGCCGAGTGCGCGGACGAGCGGGGCGAACAAATCCGCCCCACAATCCTGTACGACGAAAGTCTCACCGGAGCGCATAACCGATACGGAGAGGTCCCGGGTGTGGGACACGCACATCCGGGAGACGTCTCCCGCCACGTGCCAACGCAGCGCGATCTCCCACGTGGGACGCGCAACAACCCGGAGCCAGTCGGACAGATTCTGATCGACTGTGTCGTGGTGGAGCAGATCCCGCTCGGTCAGCGTCTCGGCGGCATCCCGAAACGCTGCATCCCGGGCGTCCGCCGTTTCGTGGCGGGGGTTGGCATCGAGCACCACCGGGAGCACGTCGAGGGAGAGCTTGTCGACGAGAAAGTCCATCTCGTCGACGCTCAGGGTGACGGGTTCGAGGGTGGTGGTGCTCGTGCCGAGCGTGGCGCCGAGGTCGATCAACGCTGCTCCTGCTGCGGGTCTGCGCCGATGACCGACGGAATCACGGTGCGGCCGTCCGAGAAGTGCTCGAAGTTCTTGAGGTACCCGGGGGTGTCGTGCTCGTCGTCGTTCGAGTTGCCGGCAGCCGCTCCACGTCCACCCATCACGGGGGCGTGCCCAGCCGAGCCGCGAGCACCTGATGCGGCGTCCGATGCGCCGCCGGCCGCTGCCGGGGCGGTACCCGCAGGAGCGCCACCCGCACGCCCAGCACCTTCGGCTTTGCCCCAGCCCTCGGGCATGCCGGCGCCACCACCGGCGCCGATCACTCCGCCGACACCGGCGGACGGGACACGTGCCGACGCGGCAGACGTGGATGCGTTGGCACCGCCAGATGCGCCGCTGCTGAAGATCGGCGCTCCGCTCACCGGAGGACCGAAGGTGGGCGCGCTGCTGGTGGTTGCGCTGAGCGCGGCGCTACCGATGTTGCTCGCGGCCGAGGTCGCGGTCGAGACGGTGGTGGTAGCGATGCTGCCGGCCTGAGACGCTGCGGTGGTCACGGCGGGGTTCTGTCCGAGTGCCATGGCCGCGGCGGTCACCGCCTTGACCGGGTTGTCGGTGAAATCGCTGACCTCGTCGAAGCTTTCGGCCGAGTTGCCGTCGGGCGTCGTGACGATGCGCGGGGGCTGACGGAAGGTGCGCTGGATGGCGAGGATGTTGGTGGCAGCCTCGTAGCCTTCCATCACCAATCCGGCCCGAATGTCCATCGCGCGGTCGGCGGCTTCGGCTGCGGCAGCGGTGCCGTTGAGTGCGCCGCCGGTGCTGTACGCGGTCGCCTTGGCGGTCTTGACCGCCACGATCTCGGGCAGGCTCGGCATGACCAATCGTGCCGTGGTGTACGCGCCGGCTTCGGCCCCCGCCTTCAGGGCGGTGTCGGCCGCGAGTTCGGTGCACTCGGCCGCCCACAGTGCGAACGGAGCGATCTTTGCGATCGCCGCGGCGGAGGTCACGCCCTGCCAACCGGCGCCGAGTTCCGCCATCACACGCACGAGTGTCGCGTCCATGTCGACGAAGGCTGCGGATACTGCAGTCCAGGCGCCGGTGGCGACGCTGAGCGGCACCGGTCCGGCGCCGGCATTGAGCGTTGTCGAGTTCACGGTGGCGCCGCGCGGCAACCAGATGACGCCTGTCAGTCCCAAAGTCATGTTGCGTGTCTCCCCTGATGGTCCTGGTGTGGAAGGTCCTGGTGCAGCCGAATTACATGATCACGTCGAGCGCAGCGCCGCCGGCGAGATCCTGGGCGACGTAGTTCGCGGCCTGCTGACGCAGGGTGGCAGCCGTGGCCTGCAGCTCGGCGATCCCCTGGGCGATGGCGGGCGTGAAGGTATTGGTGACGGTATTGAAGTAACGGGCAGCGAGCAGCGACACTTCTTCGGTACCGGAAGGGATCACCTGAATTGCGGCCGAATTGGCCGTGACGGCGGCCTGCATACGGCCGGCGAGCAGATCGAGCTCGGTGGCCGCGGCAATGAGAGCTTCAGGATTGACGTTGAGGGCTGGCACTGCGTCGAACTCCTTCTACCTGGTCATGGAAGGCCACCCGGTCATGAAGGCAGGCCCCCCGAACAAAAACTTCCGTCTTCGACACGTCCTGGTTGTTGGACGCTGCGACGTGCTCTTTGGTTCCCCCGTGCTCGAATGATCTTCGAGCGTTCGTTCATCCCCAGCCGAGCTCGTGCAGTCGATCTTCTTCTATGCCGAAGTAGTGCGCAACCTCGTGTATGACAGTCACGGCCACCTCGTGCACCACTTCGCCTTCTGAACTGCACATATCGAGCAAGGCGTCACGGTACACCGTAATGGTATCGGGTAGCGATCCACCGTAATGACTGTCCCGCTCCGTCAGAGCGATGCCGTGGTAGAGCCCCAGCAGGTCCGGGTCTTCGTCGTTTCGGTCGTCGACGAGGATCACCACGTTGTCCAAAGCCGCCGTGAGCTGCGGCGGAATCTGATCGAGCGCATCTGCGACCAGTTCGTCGAATCGGTCGGGCGGCATCTGTACCGGCACTTCAGTTCCCGAGAACAGGAGGAGCGGCCCCCGGGAGTGGCGTCGGCAGCGAACGACCCTCGGGTACCGGCGGTGGCGGGTCGGGTGGGACACCGTTGATGAGGATGTCGCCCTTGGCGGTTCCGGTGATCGCCGCGAAGCCGCCGCCGTCGACCTCCTTACCCACCGAGCAGTTGATCTTGCGGCTTCCGGCCAGCCAGCTCGCGAGATCGATGTTGTCCCAGAACAAGGTCAGGGTCTTGTTGCGCAGCGCGTCTGCCGAACCCAGGTATTCGTTGGACGACTGAGTGCAGACGCCTTCGAGATATTCGTCCTGATCTGCCACCGACGGCAAGGGGCCGGGGAACTGGCCGCTCAAGTCGACTGTGGCGATCACTTCGAATGCGTGTGGCTGTGCGCAGTCGACCGGATCGGATGGCACGTTCTCGTTGATCCCGATGCACGTTCCCGTGGCCCACACGTTCGACTGATCCTGCCCCGCGACATGCCCCGTGAACGGGAGCAGCGCACCTGTGGTGCTGGACAGCTGGATGCCGCACCGGAGTCCGCGGTCACCGTCGAGCCAGGCGGACTCGCTGGGGAACATCAGACCGACGCTGAACCTACCTTTCGGATCGAATTTCGCGCCCAAGTACGAATTGACCGCCGAAATGCAGTGCTCGTCACGAAGTTCTGCGAAACGCAGCGCGCCCGGGTACCGCGCGCCCGGACCGAATTCCGCGCCCGGATACAGGCTCAGGTCGAGTGGTGCCGCAACCTCGAACCGGTGCTCCTGCTCGCAGTCGACCCGCGCCACGTCCTGGCGGTCTTCTTCCGGGTCGGTGGACGGGGTCCAGTTCAGGCAGTCGCCGGCGGAGGTGGCAGCGAACTCTCCGGTATCGGCCGAGTGCGATTGCCCCAGGGCGGTGGTGTGTGTGGGTAGATTCTCGCTGCGATTGAATCCACCCGAGATCGCAAACGTCGCTATCGCGGCAACGACCGCGCCCACGCCCACTGCGGCGAGGGCTCGGCGCGTCTTCGACGCCGACATCGTTGGTGTCGGCACCGGGCGCCGTTTCTGCTTGCGCCGTTTGCGCGGCTCCGGCTGCGTGGGGGTCTTCTCTTCGGACATCGCCGTCCATCATGCCTGCTCCCGCCACGGTCGGGTGAACAACTCCCACGAATCCCCGTGCCAACCGCGTACATCTCTTGGTGCCGCGCGCGTACTTTGTCCGTCATGAGCGAAGGTGCAAGCAGAAACGACGTGCCCGTCGATCCCGAGGTGCAGGCACTCGCCGGCCGGGTCTTCGATGCCGCACGATCCGGCGACGCGGCCACCCTGGCCACCTATGTCGACGCAGGCGTGCCCGTCAATCTGACCAACGAGAATGGGGACACTCTGGTGATGCTGGCCGCATATCACGGCCACCCGGAGGCCGTGCAGGTGTTGATCGATCGTGGGGCAGATGTCGATCGGCTCAACGACAAGGGACAGTCGCCGCTGGCAGGTGCACTTTTCAAAGGTGAGGACGAGGTGGTGCGGGCGCTTGTCGCGGCAGGCGCCTCCGCCACGATCGGTCAGCCCACCCCGATGGACGCGGCCCGAATGTTCGGGCGCGAAGATCTGCTCGCGCTGCTCGAACCGAAACCGGAGTAATCGCCGCTCACGCGCCCGGTAGGGTTCACAGTCGTGATTGACCTGAAATTCCTCCGTGAGAACCCCGACGTCGTTCGGCAGTCGCAGCGCACCCGAGGCGAGGACCCGGCTCTCGTCGACTCCCTGCTCGACGCGGACGCCTCCCGCCGTGCAGCGGTGCTGAACGGGGATACCCTGCGCGCCGAGCAGAAGGCCTTCGGTAAGAAGGTCGGCCAGGCGTCTCCGGAGGAACGTCCGGCGCTCCTCGAGGGGTCGAAGGAACTCGCGGCGAAGGTGAAGGAAGCCGAGGCCGCGCAGAACGAGGCTCAGGCTGCTCTGGACAGCGCGCACCGGGCGATCTCGAACATCGTCCAGGAGGGCGCTCCCGCCGGGGGAGAGGACGACTTCATCACCCTCGAAACGGTCGGTGACCTGCCCGAGTTCGACTTCGAACCGAAGGACCATCTCGAGCTGGGTGAATCGCTGAATCTGATCGACATGGAACGTGGCGCCAAGGTGTCGGGTTCGCGGTTCTACTTCCTCACCGGCTTCGGGGCGATGCTCCAACTCGGCATGCTGCAACTGGCAGCGCAGAAGGCGATGGCCAACGGGTTCACCATGATGATTCCGCCGGTGCTCGTGCGCCCGGAGATCATGGCCGGAACCGGCTTCCTCGGCGCCCACTCGGATGAGATCTACCACTTCGAAGACGACGACCTGTACCTGGTCGGGACGTCCGAGGTTCCGCTCGCCGGCTACCACTCGGGCGAGATTCTGGACCTGTCCGCCGGTCCCAAGCGGTACGCCGGGTGGTCGTCGTGCTTCCGTCGTGAGGCGGGCAGCTACGGCAAGGACACCCGAGGAATCATCCGGGTGCACCAGTTCGACAAGGTCGAGATGTTCACCTACTGCAAGCCCGAGGACGCGGACGCCGAGCATCAGCGACTGTTGAGCTGGGAGCGGGACATGCTTGCGGCCATCGAGGTGCCCTACCGCGTCATCGACGTGGCCGGCGGCGACCTGGGTTCGTCTGCGGCCCGCAAGTTCGACTGCGAGGCCTGGGTGCCGACCCAGCAGGCGTACCGGGAGCTCACGTCGACGTCGAACTGCACCACGTTCCAGGCGCGTCGTCTGGGAGTGCGGTACCGGGACGAGAACGGCAAACCGCAGACCGCCGCCACTCTCAACGGAACCCTCGCAACCACCCGTTGGCTCGTCGCGATCCTCGAAAACCACCAGCAGGCGGACGGGTCCGTGCGTGTACCCGAGGCTCTCGTCCCGTTCGTGGGAACGGACGTGCTGCGTCCCGAGTGAACTCTTGGGAGACGTTGAAAACCTCCGCCGGCTCATGCGCTGGTTGTGAGCCTGTGGTGAGAACGTCTCGGGAAGTATTTCGCTGACGCTAGTGGCTGTCGCTGTCGCGGGCGTCGTCACCGCACTGCGTGATCCGAAGAATCCATTCGTCGGGGATTGTTTTTTGCGAACAGTTTGTGGGACTGTCGTCTCCGGACGTCGCCGGAATGGCTGAGCGATCCGTCGGTTGGCGTCGATTCTCTCGGAGTCGGGCATCCGAATCGAGTGGAGGTTGATGTGGCGATCGATCTGGCCTACAGGCCCGAGGTGACCGCGCTTGTCGACAACATCGAGGCGTTCATACGTGATGTCGTGCTGCCCGTCGAGGACGAGCACGGTGGCGACATCACCGCGGCGGGCGGTGACGTGCTGCGGGTGGAGCTGCAGAAGTATGCCAAGGACGCCGGAATCTTCGCGCCCCACGCACCCGTCGAGTATGGCGGCCATGGCCTGAACATGACCGATCGCGCGCCGATCTTCGAGGCCGCAGGCTATTCGCTGTTCGGCCCGGCGGCCCTCAACATCGGGGCACCGGACGAAGGTAACGTCCACATGCTTGCGCACATCGCCAACCCTGAGCAGAAGGAACAGTTCCTCGCCCCGTTGGCGCGCGGCGACGTACGGTCGGCCTTCGCCATGACCGAACCGTCTCCCGGGGCGGGTTCCGACCCGTCCGCGCTGACCACGCGGGCGCAGAAGGTCGATGGCGGGTGGCAAATCAACGGTCACAAACACTTCATCACCGGCGCTGATGGTGCTGGGTTCTTCATCATCTTCGCGCGCACGTCGGGCGCACCCGGCGACCGTGGCGGTGCCACGATGTTTCTCACGCCGGCCGATTCCGACGGACTGAGGGTTGGCCGTCATATCGATACTCTCGACCGGGCGATGATCGGCGGGCACTGCGAGGTGTTCCTCGAGGACCTGTTCGTTCCGGACCGCTGGGTTCTCGGTGAGGTGGACCAGGGATTCGCATACGCCCAGGTGCGGCTTGGGCCCGCCCGGATGACGCACGTCATGCGCTGGCTCGGCGCGGCCCGTCGCGGCCACGACGTCGCCGTGGCACAGGTCGCGCAGCGTGAGGGCTTCGGGAGCAAGCTCGGGGATCTCGGCATGGTCCAGAAGATGGTTGCGGACAACGAGATCGACATTGCCGCCAGCCGCGCATTATTGACGCGGGCCTGCTGGGAACTCGACCAGGGCGGCCACGCAAGCAACTCCACGTCCATCGCGAAGACCTACGCGTCCGAGGCGATCTTCCGCATTGTCGATCGTTCGATCCAGATGTGTGGCGGTCTCGGTGTATCCGGCGACCTTCCCCTCGCCCGCCTCTCCCGCGAGGTACGGCCGTTCCGGGTCTACGACGGACCATCCGAGGTGCACCGCTGGGCGATCGCCAAGCGGGTCGTCGGTGCTGCGAAGAAGGCGACGCGGGAGGCGGGCAAATGACTCGACATCTGGGGCTCGATCTCGTTGCTCTGCAGAAATTCCTGGTCGAGTCGGGGGTCCGGCTCGACGGGGAGTTGGGGGCAGAACTGATCTCGGGCGGCAAATCCAACCTCACCTACTCGATATTCGATGATTCGTCGCGGTGGGTGCTGCGTCGGCCGCCTACCACGGGATTGACCCCGTCGGCGCACGATGTGGCGCGTGAGTTCCGGATCACGTCGGCGCTGCAGAGCGCAGACGTCCCGGTGGCCGCCACCGTCGCGCTGTGTGAGGACAACAGCGTGATGGGCGCGCCCTTCACTGTGGTGGAGCATGTGACCGGCCAGGTGGTACGCACCAAGTCGGACCTCGCGGCGCTGTCCGGCGAGGACATCGAGTCCTGCACCGATGAACTGGTGCGGGTGCTAGGGGCGTTGCACAACGTCGACTATGCGGCCGTCGGACTCGGCGAGTTCGGGCGCCCAAGCGGGTATGTGGCCAGACAGGTAAAGCTGTGGTCGGGTCAGTGGGAGCGGGTGAAGACGGAGGACTCCGCGGATGTCGACCGCCTACATGTCGCCCTGGTCGAGTCGATCCCCGCGCAGTCGGAGTCGACGATCGTGCACGGCGATTTCCGCATCGACAACACCATCCTCGCGCCCGGCGACGTGAGCACCGTTGCGGCAGTCGTGGATTGGGAACTCTCAACCCTTGGTGACCCACTCACCGACGTCGCCCTCATGTGCGTGTACCGGCACCCGGCACTCGACCTGGTGCTCGGCGAACCGGCTGCCTGGACGAGTTCACGCCTGCCGCCTGCCGGCGACCTCGCGCAACGCTACGCCGTGGCATCGGGCCGAGAGTTGGTCCATTGGAATTTCTACATGGCACTCGCGAATTTCAAGCTCGCCGTCATCGCGCAGGGTATTCATCATCGCTACCTGGCCGGTGCCACCGTCGGTGACGGGTTCGACAAGGCAGGCGAGTCGGTCCCCGAATTCATATCGACCGGACTGAGTGCCCTGAAAGGTCGGACGGTCTGAGGTGTGGGCACCCCGACCATCTTGATCGGGGTGCCCACACCTCAGACAATTCCGGTCATCGGCTTTCCGGTTTCGAGCAGGGTCTTCATGCTGCCGAGCACCCACGGCCATCCGCCGCCGCCCTTGCCCACATCCCCGCCGCCGGCGGTCTGACGGTCGGTTTCGGGGGCATCGGTCACATCGTGGGTGAGGGTGAGCCGGCTCGGCCCGTTCTCGAACTCGGCGATTTCCCAGGTCAAGGTGGTGGCAGGTTCTTCGAGCCATACCGGGTCCCAGGTCTGGACCAGTCGTTTCGGTGGGTCGGACTCGATCACCTCACCATTGACGACAATGTCGGGCATGTTCATTGCCTTCATTTCCTCACTGGCATAGGCGGTGTATTTACCGCCGGGCCTCAGGTCGAACTCGACGGGGTCGGCGTACCCGTACTTCGAGGTGTATTCCGGTGAGGTGATCGCGTCCCAGATCTTCTGGGCCGGGGCGTCGATGTAGATGCTGTAAATGCGGTTGTTGCTCATGGCTCGCTACTCCTCGGGGTTGATCGGTGTCGTGGGGTTGTCGGCGTCGCTTTCCAGGCCGCGTTTCAGGTCCAGCAAGGACGTCGCGATGTGTTCGGTGTGCACTGTGTACTTGCCGATCCACCGTTCGTGGATCGATTGGATCGGGACTGGGTTGAGGTGGTGCAGCTTGGCCCGTCCCTGCTTGTGTGAGGTGATCAGCCCGGCGTCCTCGAGCAGCTTGAGATGCTTGGCGACTCCGAATCGGGTCATCTCGATGGTGGTGTTCACGACCTTGTCGAGCTCTCCGAGTGAGCGGCCGTCCCGCTCGAACAACGCGTCCAGGAGCAGCCGCCGGACCGGGTCCGCCAATGCCTTGAACACGAGATCGTCATCCTGCACGAACCAGAGGATATGTGACCATTTAGTCACCTGTCAACAGATTAGCCAGGCTACCCTTGCAAACCGGGTGAAATGATGTAACCCTTACCTAATCAATTGTTTCGTGAGGGAGCTCCACGTGTTCGTCTGCATCTGCAAGGCCGTCACCGAGGAAGAGGTGCACCAGCACTTCGACGACGGTGCCGATGACGCAGATGCGATCGGCGAACGGTGCGGCGCCGGATTGGGATGTGGTACCTGCGTCGAACGCTTGAACGAGATCTTGTGCACTCGTTCGCTTGGCGGCCGAAGCGCCGCCTGACAACCTGTTTCTCGATCCCCTGCGGTTCGGGATCGCTCTTGGTACGGTCGCCTTATCCGGCGACCGGAGGTTGTAATGCGTGGCGACGATGAAGTAATTGCACTTCTCAACGAACAACTGACCAGTGAATTGACCGCGATCAACCAGTACTTCCTGCATTCGAAGATGCAGGCCAACTGGGGCTTCACCAAGCTGGCCGCGAAGACCCGCGAAGAGTCCATCGAGGAAATGGTTCACGCGGAGAAGCTCACCGATCGGATTCTGCTTCTCGAAGGTTTGCCGAACTACCAGCGTCTCTTACCGCTGCGCATCGGCCAGGATCTGCGCGAGCAATTCCACTCCGACCTCGCTATCGAGGTGGAGGTCGTCGAGCGGCTACGTCCGGGCGTGCAAATGGTTCGAGCCAAGGGTGATGCCACGTCGGCGGGTCTGCTCGAGCAGATTCTCCGCGAGGAGGAAGATCACGTCGACTACCTCGAAACCCAGATCGAACTCATGGACAAGATGGGCGACCAGCTCTATATGGCGCAGCTTGTCGACCAGCCCCCAACCGCGGGCTAGCTGCATTCCCCTGGTCTGTGGTCCCGGTCGTCGATGGTCGTCAGGTAAATCGACAACGCAGCGGCCGCGTCCAAGAGACTTCGCGCCCTGCGGTCGACGTTCGACTCCCACAGCGTCACTGCTTCACGGAGCGCTGCGGTGCTGCCCGCGGATCTGAGTTCGTGGATGAAGGTTGCAATGTCCGCGATCGGGTGCCCGCCCCGGCGTAATAGGTGGGCGAGGTTTGCGTCTCGCCGGTCCTCCTCGCCGTATATGCGGTGTCCGGTGTCTTGGTGTCGATTTGGGCTGAGGATCCCCGCACGCTCCCAGTTGCGTAGGGCCGTGGGAGTGATGCCGATGCGGCGGGCGAGCTCACCGATGGTGTAGGGCAATTCGGTGTGACCGGCGGCCTTTACCGGGGCATCGAGGGTAGCCAAGGCGGCACCGACGGTTCGCAGGGTCTCGCGATCGTCGAGAAGCTGACCGTGTTCGCGGTCCAACGCTTCGAGTGCTCGGTCGATCCGGTCGGCGTTCACGGCCAGCAGGACCTCCCGAGCACGCTCATGACCTGCGGCCCGGACCAGCGCTGTGAACGCTCGGAGAGCAGCGAGGTGAACAGCGGTGTATTGCCGGTACCCGTTCTCGGCGCGCAGGGCCGGCGGAAGCACGCCGTCGTCCTCGTAGTTGCGGACCGCTTGAGGCGAGAGGCCCACGTCCCGGGCGAGATCCACGGGTCGGAGCAAGCGGCTTTGGAAGGTCACTGACAGATCACCAGCCGATACCTTTCATAACCTTCAACCGAAAGTTCACGTTTACGATGAGACCACATGAACGACTTTTCGTTGACGGCATCCGAATTGTGGGAAGTGACCGCATTCGCACTGACCTCCGCTGCCGAGGTACTTCCGCTCTACGAGCAGGTCTGCCCAGGCGACGAACGACCCCGGCAGGCCATCGACGCAGCTCGGGAGTTCGCCGGGGGTGCGCCGCGGACGAAGCGGCAACGCATCACGGCACCGGCCGCCCACCGCGCCGCGAAGGAAGCCCCATCGGCAGCGGCGCGTCACGCCGCCATGTCTGCCGGGGATGCTGCCGCATCCGCGTATCTGCACCCTCTCGCGGACGCCGCACAGGTCCATCACATTCTGCGCGCATCCGCTCACGCCGCACGGGCCGCCGAACTGGCATATCCGGACCTTCCACACGCCGCAGAAAGTTCCCTCGACGAAGCGAAGCGGCGGGCCACGCCGGAGCTCATCTGCGTCCTGGACCGATATCCGGTCACCACCATCTCGAGTCGTTCGAACCGGGTCTCCCAGTTGGTGCACCAACTCGACCTGGCACTGCGAGGGAACGCGTGATTCTTCCCCGAGACCGTGACCCACGCCTTGTCACCATCCGGCGCGGCGGCCTGCTCACCGATACCGATCATCGCGCGCTTGCGCAGTGGTCGGCCGCCTGCGCCGAACATGTTCTTCCGCTGTTCGAGGCGGTTCGGCCCACCGATTCGCGGCCTCGGGAGGCGATCGAGGCTACCCGAGCGTGGGTGCGAGGGGAGGCGGCGATGATGGAAACCCGCGCCCTCGGCGGTCATGCCATGGGCGCGGCCCGGCCACTGGCAGGGGCGTCCCGTTTGGCCGCATACTCCGCCGGTCAGGCCGCCTGCGTGGCCCACGTCCCCGAGCACGACCTGGGCGCCGCCGCCTACGCCATCAAGGCAGTCCGCGCTGCCGAGCCCGGCGATGAACTCCAGGCCGGGCGAGCCGAACGCGACTGGCAACGAGTCCAGCTTCCGGAGCGCCTTCGGGCACTGGTGATCGAGGACCAGAATCGCCGAAACAGCATCTGCTGGTACGTTTTCGAAGACTGAGGCCGCTCGTCGATACGGACTACAGCTTCCTCGACCGGAGCTCGTGACCCTTCGACGTCTTGCACCGTCCCGACTCGAGATCCCACTGCCACCCGTGCAGGTTGCAGGTGAGGTTAGTGCCCTCGACGACACCGAATTTCGTCAGGTCTGCTTTCAGATGCGGGCACCGGCGTTGGATCTCGTAACCGCCCAACTCGATGGACGAATTGTCGTCGTGGGCTTCGGCGAACCAGCCGTCCGCGTACGCGATGCGCTCGTCCGTGAGGCACTTGAAGAACGTGTAGAGGAACTCGTTGTAGCCGCCGACACGCCACGCCTCGAACCGGGTGGACAGGAAGATGCTGTTCACCCAGTCGGGTTCGTCGTCGCGCAGGACGGTGCGGACCAGTTCGGGTGCGATCCGGAATCCGTACCGGTACTTGCCGTCCTTCTCGCCGGGCCCGCGGACGATGCGTTGCGGGAAGTCCAGCACCACGGTCTCGTCACCCATCACGAGGCCGACGGGGTAGCCGATTCCGTCGCAGATCAGGTCCGACTGGGCCATGATCGGCTCGAACTTCGCCTTGAGGCCTTCGAGGAGCGGCTCGCCCTCGGCCGGGGCCCAAGTGGCCTTCTCGGCCTCGAGAACGGGGGCAAGGCGCTGCGCCATGTCCTCGATGTACGCGGCCTTGTCGGTGAAGATCTTGTCGACGTCTTCGTCCGGGATCGGGTGGGTGAGGTTCAGCTCGCTGCCGTGTACGTCGGCGGTGGACCCGGGGATCATGAGGATTCCGCCGCCGTTCCCGTGGATGCGCATCTGCTCGAGGAACACGATCTGATCGGGGAAGATATTGCCCTCGTCGCCGTGGTCGTCGTTGAGGTAGCGCAGTTCGTCGTCGAGGAAGACGGGCGGTCCGGCCGACGGCACCACCCAGGTCGCGCCGACCTGTTCGATGTAGCTGCGGCAGCGGTCCATCCCGCGCTGACGTTTCTGCTTCCCGAAGTTGGCCTTCGTCTTCTTCGGGATGTCGTAGACCATCGGATACCAAATGGCGCCCGAATACTGCAATAGGTGAATGTCGACCTTGCCGAACTGATCGTGCAGTACGTCCATGTCGACGGGGCGGGCATCGTTCATGTTGAAGCAGGTGCTCTCGCCGTCCGAGACCACGAGACCCGAGTCGCCGATCGGTCCGTCCGCGGGAGCGCGGAGGGCGATGATCATGATGTCGAGATCACCCGGCTGGAGCGGAGACTGCGGAGCGACTTCGATCTCGCCGCCCCGGACTCGATGTTTGACGGAGTCTTCGGTCTCGAAGAACTTGTGGAAGCCGAGCGCCTCGAGCTCACGGCGCAGATCCGGCACCGGGTAGTCGGGCAGCAGGACCGTCGCGTCCTTGTTCACGTGCTTGGTCAGCGTCTGCGGATCGAAGTGATCCTTGTGCAGGTGCGACACGTACAGGTAGTCGCAATTGCCCAGGGCATCCCAATCGAGGCCTGTGTTGTCGGGGAACGGGAACCACGATCCGAAGTAGGCAGGGTTGACCCACGGATCGCACAGAATCGAGCCTGCCTCGGTCTGAATGTGGAAGCCGGCGTGTCCGACACTGGTGACCTGCACTGGTATGCCTCCTGAAGTGCTGAGCGACGTCACCAGGGTATGCGAATCGAGCCAGAGGGCTCATCTCGGCCGGACGGGTGCGCTGCGCGGTGCGCCGAAACACGTGGGACGGACTACGCTGATCGACTGTGGAACCTGTCTACCGAACCATCATCGGCCTGGCTCGCGCGGTATTCGCGGCCCAGGGGCTGAAATTCACCGTCCATGGTGCCGAGAACGTCCCCGCGAAGGGGGGTGCGGTCATTGCCGTCAACCACACCGGTTACATGGACTTCACCTACGCCGGGCTGCCGGTTCGTAGCGTGAAGCGGTACATCCGTTTCATGGCGAAGAAGGAAGTGTTCGACAACAAGATTTCCGGCCCGATCATGCGGTCGTTGAAGCACATCCCTGTGGACCGCGGCGCGGGCGCCGACTCGTACAAGGCGGCCGTCGAGTACCTGCAGCGTGGCGAACTCGTGGGCGTGTACCCGGAAGCGACTATCAGTCGCAGCTTCGAGATCAAGGACTTCAAATCGGGTGCCGCCCGAATGGCGATCGAGGCCGAGGTACCGATCGTTCCGATCGTCATCTGGGGTGCACAGCGCGTATGGACCAAGGGATTCCCGAAGCGGCTGGGCCGTACCAACACTCCCCTCTCGATCAGCGTGGGCAAGCCGATTGCGCCGTTCGAGCCGGTATCGGAGCTGACGGCACAGCTGCGATCGACAATGCAAGATCAGCTTCTCGAGCTGCAGAAAGACTACGAGCATCCGGCTGGCGAGTACTGGGTGCCCGCCCGGCTCGGCGGGTCTGCGCCAACCTTGGAGGAAGCGGACCGTATGGACGCCTCCGACGCAGAAGCGAAGGCCGCCGCGCGCCAAGCCCGCCGGCAGAATCCCTGAACGTGCCCCCTCTGCGCCGACGAATGTCACACGCGTTCAGCTCACGCGAACGGGTGTGACATTCGTCGGGGCGGGAGAGGGCAGGCCGAGGCGCGTGCACAATGAGCGAGTGAGCTCCTACCCGCGCGAGTACGAACCCCAGACAGCCACCCTGCCCAGCATCGTCGCCTCCGACGTCGACGGCACACTGATCGGCCACGACGAACGGGTGAGCTCCCGGACGCGCAGGGCAGTGCAGGAAGTCGTTCGTTCGGGTACCCCGTTCGTACTGGCCACGGGACGGCCGCCGCGATGGATTCCACCGGTGGTGGACGGCCTCGGATACGCGCCGCTCGCCGTGTGCGCGAACGGCGCCGTCATCTACGACAGCGCCCAGGACCGGGTGCTCAGCGCGGCAACCCTCGGCGTGGACCTGCTCGGCTGGCTTGCCGATCTGGCGGCGACGGTGCTGCCGGGTTCGGGTTTGGCGGCCGAGCGGGTCGGGGAGCGTGCGCACGACGCCGCGACGCCGCAGTTCGTCAGTGAACCCGGTTACGAGCACGCGTGGCTGAACCCGGACAACACGGAACTGTCCGGTGAGGAATTGCTCGCTGCGCCTGCCGTGAAACTTCTCATCAGGCTGCCCGGTGCGACGAGTCAGTCGATGGCCGAGGCGTTGGCGCCGCATGTGGTGGGCCGCGCCGATCTCACTTATTCCACCGACAACGGTCTCGTGGAACTGTCTGCGTCGGGAATCACGAAAGCATCGGGTCTGGCCTACATCGCGGAGCACTTGCAGGTGGACCCGACGCGGGCCGTGGCATTCGGTGACATGCCCAACGACATCCCCATGCTGTCGCTCTCCGGTATCGGTGTCGCGATGGAGAACGCGCATTCGGACGTGAAGTCCGCGGCGGACGAGGTCACCGCAACCAACGCGGATGACGGGGTGGCAAGAGTACTCGAGCGCTGGTGGTCCTGAGACCACCAGCGCTCGAGTACGTACGAACCGTCAGCTCACAGGAGCCGGCGGTGCCGGTGCGGGCTCCGGAGCCGGTGCGGGTTCCGGTGCAGGCGCGGCTGCCGGGCCCGCCGTGTCGATGATCTTCGTCATGGCGCCGCTGGCCGCGTTGAAGATCAGCGACCCGTGCTCGAAGTCGCTGCGGAAACCGCCCGGCACAGCGTATTCGTCGGAGATGGGCAGTCCGAGCTTGCTGCTGTCGAGTCCGAGGCTCTTGTACGTTTTGTAGATCTCGCCCAGGACGGTGAACACTTCGCCGCTGCTCACCGACTTGTAGAGGGCGCCGTTGAGGAACTGTGCGGCCATTGCGCCACCGTGGGCATTCAGCAGTCCGGTCAGCGACTTGCCGAGACGCCCGGCTTCGCCGCCCTGCGCCAGCCATTCCTGCACGATGGGCGACTCGTCCGCCATGCGCGCGAGTTCACTGACGAGTGCCGGAATCTGTTCGACAACTTGCGAGCTGGCGTTGCTGCCCGGTGACGTGTTGGGCGACGCCTGCGGCGCCGGTGGCGCGGCTGCCTCGACCCCGAGATTCGTTCCGACGTTCGCGGCGGCGATGTTGCGGATCTCGTCCATGCGGGCGTAGGCGGCGTTACCTGGGCAGCTGGTATTGCCGACGTCGCGGTGGGCGAAGATGATCGGCAGGTCCACGGCCTGTCCCCGTGCATACGGGGTGAACGAGGTGCCCTCGGAGTACATCGTCGTGTGCCCCTTGGGATCGAGGCCGGCCTTGCCGAGACGCCATCCGAGGAACTTGCCGACCGAGTCGATGGTCTCCTGAGTGGGTGGGATCAACGAGTAGTCGCCCATCATGGCGATGCCCATGGTGTTCTCGTTGAAGCCACCGGCGTGGGCACCCTGCACGGGTCGGTCGAGGCCGCCGAAGCGTCCTTCGAAGATCTGGCCGTACTTGTCGACGAGGACGTTGTAGCCGATGTCGCACCAGCCCAGCGTTTGTGCGTGGTACGCGTAGATGCCGCGGACGATGTTTGCGGATTCGGCTCGCGAGTAGATGTTGCTACCGGCCGTGTGGTGGACGGTGGCGCCGCCGAGGAAGTCGTCGTAGGTCGGTTCCTGGCAGCGAATCGACTCGTCGGCACCCCACTGTGCGCGGGTGATGACCTTGGGGCCATTGCCCGCCACGGGGGTCGCGATGTCGGTGAGGTGGCCGTCGGCAGGGCTCGAACCCGGGTCGATGAGAACGGCTGTCACGTCCTGGGCTCCCGTGAGGGCCGCGGGCTGCTGGTGGAGCGGCTTGTCGACCGACGCAGGCGTGTAGCCGAGCGGTTCCTCCGGAGCCGGAGGGACAGGTGCAAGCGTTTCGGGTGCCGGTGCTGCCTCGGGAGCAGGCGCGGGTGCCGGTGCGGGAGCCGGGGCCGGGGCCGGTGCCGGAGCGGGTGCTTCCTGCTCGGGAAGGCTCTTGGGGGTCAGGATCTGCACCGCCTTGGTGGCCCCGACGTAGATGGGTTCGGTGGCGATGGTGCCGTTGAACTCGGCCTGATCGGTGGCCCGGGTGTCGATCATGTCGGGGCTGAACCATTCGCCCCAGGTGCCGTCTTCCTGCAGTGCGCGCACCTTCGATTCGGCGGAGGCCAGCGTGTCCGAGGTGAGTGCGACCATGCTGAACGGGGTGTCGCGGGTGAGCTCCTTGACGACAGCGCCAGCCTGCTCTTCGGCCGGCGCTGCGGGATCGGAGACGTCACTCGGTTCGGGCAACTCGAGCGGGATCTGCAGGTTGCTGGGGAGCTTCAATCCGCCGGGCAATTCGATGCCCTCGGGGATTTCGATGCTCGAGGGGATCGGGATGCTGCGGAGTTGCCCGATGTTGATGTCGGGGAGGTTCAGTCCGGTCAGTTCCTTCAATGGAATGACGATGTCGGGGACCTGCTCGAGGGCGACCTGGGCGATCTCGGTATCGACGACCGTTGGCGAGGATTCGTTGGTGGACTGGAAGCCGGACGGTGCGCTGGTCAAGCCGAAGACCGCGAGAGGACTTGCGACAGCCAGTGCGGCTACGGCCCCGATGACGAGCGAGGGCTTGGGTCGACGGTGCGGCAAGGGTTCTCCTCAGTTGTAGGTTCCAGCGTTCGACCAGGGTCGATGTCCGCGGATCGGACGCGTATGTCTGCAACTTGCGATCGTGCTGTGACAGTCGGCGGTGATTGCCAACTCTCATCACTCTTGTCACACTAGCCCCACAAGTATGTAAGGCTCAACCTTAGATTGAGACTTTATCGGAAATCTTCTGTTCACGCTCACCCGGCTGTCGCCGGATCGGCGACGAGGGAGTTCGGAGAATGAGTTTGCTGGGGAAGCGCTACATGGCAGGTCGTCCGCGCCGCGCAGGTAGGCGCCCGACCGCGTTTCGCACGGTGGCACTGGGCATTACCCCGGTATTGGCTCTCGGAGCCGCACTCGGTGGCGCCCACCTGGCGAAATCGTCATCGCACGAACGGGTCGAGGCCGTCGTCGCCGCAGATACGCCCTTCACGTTCACCGGCCACGGCAAGGGCCACGGCCGCGGAATGGGGCAGTGGGGCGCCTACGGGTATGCGAAGGAGCTGGGGTGGGCCGCCG
The DNA here is from genome assembly GCF_055231015.1 of Rhodococcus quanlei. Lineage (NCBI taxonomy): Bacteria > Bacillati > Actinomycetota > Actinomycetes > Mycobacteriales > Nocardiaceae > Rhodococcus > Rhodococcus quanlei. The sequence goes on from NZ_JBUYWD010000005.1 coordinate 164,766, forward strand.
AACGAATACTCGCCCACTTCTACGGCGGCACCACACTCGGTCAGCTCGAAGACACGCAGATCAGCGTGCGATTGCAGTGGCGCGACGACCAACCGTTGCACGTGTATTCCGACGCCGGTGCGGTGGTCGCAGGCAAGCGGGTGGCGCCCGGCGAGGGTGTTCACCTGACACCGATACCGGGTGGCGGGGCGAATGTGGTGGTGACCGAGGGCTGTACGGGTGCCGTCGTGTGGCAGGGCGCAACGGATCACCCGTGGGTCGACCCGATCGACCTGGCCCCCGAACGTCCCGCGAACGAGCACCTGAAGTTCTGCGGTAACGATGCTGCGTACCGCGGTTCGCTCGGGGTGGTCCTCGACGGGGCTGCCGCGCGTACCGTGAATCTGCTGAACATCGACGACTATCTGCTGGGTGTCGTGCCGGCCGAGTCGAAGGCTGCGTGGGCGGACACCGGTGGTGCGGAAGCCTTGCGCGCACAGGCAGTGGCAGCCCGGTCGTATGCCGCGGCAGAGAGCAGAAAGCCGTACGCGGATACGTGCGACACACAGGATTGTCAGGTTTACGCGGGCACCGCGAAGGAGGATCCGCGCACCACCGACGCCGTTCGGACGACGTCCGGAGTGGTGCTGATGCGTGACAACGAGGTGGTCCCCGCCGAGTTCTCCGCGTCCACAGGCGGTTACAGCGCAGGCGGAGATTTCCCTGCCGTCGTGGACAAGGGTGATGTGGCGTCACCGCACCACGACTGGACAGTCACGAAAACGGCAGGGGAGATCGGCCGCGCGTTCGCAGTGGGTGAGCTGCAATCGATCGAGGTGATCTCGCGCAACAACTTCGGCCCCGACGGTGGTCGTGCCGCAACGGTGAAGGTTGTCGGCACGACCGGCACCGAAGAGGTCACCGGGATGGAAGCGCGTGAGGCGCTCGACCTGAACTCCGACTGGTTCAGTGTCACCGAAGGCGTCGGCGGCCTGGATTCACCCGAACCGGCGCCGGGGCCCGGGCCGGATCAGGAAACGGAGGGCCCGGTCGGTACCGAGCCCGGTTCACCGATCGAGGAGAAGTACCGCGAGTTGGGTGGCACCGGCGGAACACTCGGCGCCCCCACCGGGCCGGTGATGAGTTTGCCCAGTGAGGCCGGCATTTTCCGGATGTACGAGAACGGAGTGATCGTATGGACGGAGACGCTCGGTGCTCAGGCGATCGACGCGGACGTGGTGCGAAAGGTGCTCCCCGGTACGGGAAGTGACGAATGACGCGGTCAGATGACGTGCCGGTGTGCCTTCAGCCGTCGGCGCATATCGCGTAGGTAGAAGTGCGCCGGCGCCCGTCGCACCGGCCTGGGTACGAGCTTGTAGACGGTGGGTAGCGTTCGCATCAGAGCATCGAATCGGCGCTGATCGCGAGGATTCCATGGGAGCTCGAACTTGTCGCGCATCGTTTGTGGCAACAGCCCGACCGTGACGAAGCGGTTGAGGGGCATGAGCATGCGCGCGAGGACGGGGCCATTGCCGCCGTCGAGAAGTGCGTGCACGTAGTTCCGCACCTGACTGTCGACTTCGGCCGTCCCGATCATGTGGTCCCAGTAGGCGTTGAAGTCTGCACGGTTCGCCGGCCACGAGTTCTCGCGAACTTGCAGGGCGGTTCCGTAGACGGACGACTGCTGATAGATGCGATCCGCTGTCTCGTCGTCGAACTTGCCGAAGAATCGTTCGTAGAGGTCGGCGCCGTTTTTGTAGAGCGTGGCGGCGACCCATAATTGCAGTTCGGGGTCGAATGCATTGTAGGTGTCCGAATGGACGGGCACATGGGCCTTGTTGACCATTCGGACGATGGCACGCTTCTCCTCGGGGGTGCCGAGGGTGACGGCGTACACGTACGTCATGGTGGTGCGGAGACGATCGATCGGCCGTACCAGGGTGGTGCTGTGGTCGGCGACGCCGTGGCCGACGCCGGGGCTGGCGAGTTGCAGGAGGACCGTGGCGCCGGCACCCAGAAACAGGAAACTCTCGCCGACGAAGTCCTTCAAGTCGAGTTGGTCCGTGTGCAGGGCGGCGGTGTGCAGGGCAGTGGTGTGCCGTTCCTGTAGTCGAACACTCATATTGCTCCCCTTCTTGAACCGTCCCGCAGGCACCAGTAGGTGCAACAACGATACGTAGACTGTTGCATAGTTGCGAAGGCGGCGCAATGGGTAGTCGACTAGATTTGGGGGCGATGACCACCGACCTACTGTCCGCGCTGTTACGAGGCGACGACGGCCGCTCCGATGACGACGCCCGCATCCTCGAGGCGGCGCTGGAACAGTTCGCCCTGACCGGTGTTCGCCGCACCAGCACCGATGACATCGCTCGTCGGGCCGGGGTCAACCGGGCGACGCTGTACCGCAGGCTCGGCCCGAAGAGCGACATCGTGTCGGCCGCGTATCTGTACGAGGCCGCCCGAGTGCTCGGGCACATCGACTCCCAGCTCGCGGGTGTCGAGGATGTCGACGAATACGTGACGCGGCTCTTCGTCGTCACCGTCTCTGCTCTGCGCAGCAACCGACTCCTCGAGCAAATGCTGCAGGTGGACCGGGACGAGACGCTGCGAAATCTGACGGTCGGTGCCGGAAGCGTGCTCGAATTGGCTTCCGGTTTCCTTGCGGAGCGGATACGCGACATCCGGGAGCGAGCCGGCACACTCGGCCCACCGGGCGATCCCGCCACCGATCGTCAGATCGCAGATCTTTCGGCTGTTCTTTCGAGACTGGCTCAGTCTTTGTTGCTCACGCCCGACGGGCCGCCGACGCTTCGTACCGAAGACGACATGCGCAGTTTCGCAGCCTCGTTTCTGGTGCCGCTGGCCAAGGGCTAGTGCAGGTCGTTTGCGATGATGTCGGCGATGTTCCGTTCGGCCAGGGCCGTGATGGTGACGAACGGGTTGACGCCCAGGTTGCCCGGCACCAGCGCACCGTCCATGACGTACAGGCCTGGATATCCGTGCAGACGACCGTGGTTGTCGGTGGCTTTGTCGAGGAGGGTGCCGCCGAGCGGGTGGTACGTCAATCCGTCGCCCCACGTCTTGTAGACACCGAACAGATCGGTGCGGTAGATCGTGCCCTCCTTCTTGTTGATCTTGTCGAACACTCGCTTGGCCATGTCGATGCCAGGCTGGTTCTGTGAGGTCTGCCAGGACAGTTCCGTCCGACCGGTTCCCGAGTCGAACAGGAACTGCGCGCGCTCCGGGTTCTTGGTGATCGCCAGGTAGAGGCTGATCCACAGCTCGGTGCCGGCCGGGAACGGTGCGATCTCAGCGAACACCGGCCCCTCTGGGTCGTCCCAGTTGTCGATGCCCATCGCCGGCATCGCGGATTGCTTGGCGCCGGTCGCATCCCACATGTGATTGGCCCGGCCGACCATGATGTTGCCGTTGTTGCCCCACCCCTGCCCGACCTCGTCCGACAGGTTCGGCAGATGCCCCTGCGCCTTCATCGCCACCAGCAGTTTGCTGGTGCCGACGCTGCCGGCCGCAAAGAACACCTTGTCCGCTGTCACGGTCTTGGTCGCGACGACGTTGCCCTGCTCGCTCAATTGGTTCATCTGCACCGTGTAACCGCCGCCGGATGCTGCCGGCGACACATCGGTGACCTGATGCAGCGTTGTTACGGTGAGCTTGCCGGTCGCGGCCGCCTGCGCCAGGTAGGTCTTGTCGAGTGAGCGCTTGCCCGCGTTGTTGCCGTAGATGACCTCACCGGCGAGCGCCGACTTCATGACCGAGCCGGCGTCCTCGAGCTTCATGTAGTCGAAGTCGTAGACGTTGGGCACGAACGTCGTCTGGAAGCCGGAGCGCTCCGCGGTCTTTCGCCCCGTCCGGGCGAACTGATAATACTCGGTGGACTCGAACCAGGATTCGTCGATGTTGTTGACGCCCAGGGCTGCGTTCGCCCTCGGGAAGAAGGTGTTGTACATCGCGTCGGAGTCGACCGAGGGCAGAATCTCCTCGAAGTAGCCCCGCTTGGGCACGACGGCCATGCCGCCGTTCACCAGCGACCCACCGCCGACGCCGCGGCCTTGGTAGACCGTGATATCACCCATGTTCTCGGCGTCGAGCACGCCGACGTACTTCTCTATGTTCTTGTCCACCGAACCCCCGGAAAAGTGTGAGACAGGCTGCGCAGTACGAGTTCTCAGCCAGTATGCGCGCTTGTCCGGCGCGAGCATCGGCGAGAAGATCTTGCCGTCGGCGCCAGGGGTGTCCCAGGCCTTGCCCATCTCGACGATGTGGGTCTCTATCCCCGCCTGCGTCAGGCGCAGCGCTGTGACCGCGCCGCCATAGCCGCTGCCGATGACGAGTGCGGGTACTCGGTCTCCGGTGTCGAGGGTGCGCCGCGGGGCGGCGGTCGTGCTCGCGGCCGGTGCGAGAACGGCTGCGCCGGCCGCCATTCCGGTTGCGATCATGAATTGTCTGCGGGAGAACTGTGATTTCGTGGTCGCCGTGAAGCGTCGCGACGTGTGGTGCTCGATCAAGGGTTCCTCTCTGATCACGATTCGGTCAAAGTGGAACCTGTTATACGCGCGCTGCGATCGAGGGAAATGCATTACCGGCCGGTAATAGGACGATTGGACCGAAGTTGGCCGTCGATATTCGAAATGCCTGCGCTACAAGATTCGTGACAGTAGAGTTCGAGCGTTTACCGCCAGAGAGGGACGACGCGTCCGCAGCGTCTCACTCCCACATGCCCACTCGGTCGAGATGGGCGATGAGCCGGTCCGCTCCGTCGTCGAACTGGCGGCGGGTCTGACAAGCAACCTCGTCCAGATCGGCCGACCGCAGTGCTTTGATCAAGCGGTCGTGGGAGTCGACGGCCAAAGCGCCCCATGACCGATCGGCGGCGTACAACCGGTGCGGTGTGTAACGCACTGCGTTGTGCAGGAACCACGCCAGTTTCGCGGCGCCGGCTGTCACGTTGATCAGTCGGTGGAACTCGAACTCGTAGTGCTCGATTCGCTCGATGTCCTGCGCTTCCACCCCGGATCGGAGTCCGTTGCCGAGTTCGTCGAGTTGCTCGATTTCTGCTGCGGTGATCTTGCGGGCGGCCCGCAGTGCCAGTTCGACGGCAATGTTCCCCTGTAGCCAGAAGATGTCGCGCACGTCGTCGCGACTGAGCGGTGACACCACGTACCCGCGATGCGGCACGAGGTCGACCAAACCCTCCCCACGCAGGGTGAGGAGGGCTTCGCGGACGGGAGTCACACTTACACCGAGGTCGGCAGCGGTCTCGTCGAGACGCACGAAATCGCCGGGACGGATTTCTCCGGACATGATCAGCCCACGAACGTGATCGGCCACGTCCTCGGACAGCTGCGGACGCCGTCGAAGGGCAGATGAGGCCTTGCTTGCGCGTGTGCTCATCAGGTTCTCCTCACAGACCGTACGTCTTGCCGATGATGTCTCGCTGGATCTCGTTGGTGCCGCCGTAGATCGACGATACGAGGGTCGTTCGGACATGCTTTTCCATGTCGAACTCGGTCGCGTAACCGTATCCGCCCATCATCTGCATGCCTTCGAGCGCCACCTTCTTGGCGGTCTCGGTGAGCTTCAGCTTCGCCATCGACGCCTCGCGCGGAAACATTGTAGTGGGATTCTCGTCCACCTTGCGGGCTACGTCGTACACCAGCAGGCGGCCACATTCGATCTCGGTGGCGAGATCGGCGATGCGGTGCCGGATGGCCTGAAAGGTTCCGACGGGCCGTCCGAACTGCTTGCGTTGGGTGATGAATTCGAGGGTGTCTGCGAATGCACGCTGCGCGGTGCCGAGCATCATCGCTGCCAGGATCAGTCGTTCGATGTTCAGTCCGGTCATCAGCTGTGTCCAGCCGGCGCCGACCTCGCCCACCACGGCGTCGTCGGGGAGGAGACAGTCGGTGAAGTACAGGTCGTTGACCTCTTTGCCTCCCATGGTGTCGATACCGCTGATCTTCAGACCCTCGGTGTTCGCGGGTACGTGGAACATGGTGAGGCCCTCGTGCTTGGAGTCGCTGCGGCTGGTGCGCGCAACGAGCAGGATGTTCTCGGCGAAGTGGGCATTGGAGCACCAGGTCTTCTGACCGTTGATCAACCACCCGCCGTCGGACTTCTCGGCGCGGCAGGAGAGATTGCCGACGTCGGACCCGGCCTCGGGCTCGGACATCGAGACCGATTGGGAGGCGCCGCGAACGATGCCGCCGAGCACTACTTCCTTCTGCTCCGTGGTGCCGAACTTCTGGTAGGCGGCGCCGGTGATGAGGGTGGGCCCGATGCCGCCGATCGGCAGCATGCCCTTTGCAGACTGCTCGAGCAGGATGCACATGTCGACGGTGCTGCCGTCCGACCCGCCGTATTCCTCCGGCATCGTGACACCGAGCCAGCCGAGTTCGGCCATCTTGTCGTAGACGCCCTGGTTGTGGTTGTGCTCGCCATGCTCGGTCAGGCGGTCACGCTGCTCTCGGGTGCCTGATTCGCGCTTGCAGAAGTCGGCAACGGCTTTCGCGAAGTCGTTCTGTTCCTGGGTGAAGCTGCTGGTCATGTGTCAGGTCTCCTGGGAGGGGTTGTCGAGGTTATGAGTTCCGCATAGTGTGAGCTTCACAACAGTAGATCACATCAAATATATGTGATGTGACTCCGACGTCAAAGGAATACTCGATGACCGAACAGCTGACCCCGTTCGACGCCGACCGTGAGGACGAGACCAGTAACAGCGGAGTGCTCGAGAGCCTCGACCCCCGAAACGGGCAGGTCATAGCCACTTACCCGACCGGTGGAGAAGCCGATGTTGCCGCCGCAGTGGAACGTGCTCGCACGGCCGCCCGCTGGTGGGACATCCAGGGGTTTCGCGGTCGTCGAGAATGGCTGCTCGAGTTCAAGCGCGCCATCGCTGCCGATGCCGAAGGGTTGGCGACGGTCGTCTCCCTGGAGAGCGGCAAGCCTGCCGAAGACGCTCTGCTCGAGGTGATGCTCGCCGTCGAGCACCTCGATTGGGCGGCGAAGAACGCGAAGAAGATTCTCCGCCAGCGTAGGGTGTCGTCCGGCCTCGTCAGTGCCAACCAGGCTGCTTACGTCGGCTACCGGCCGTACGGGGTCGTCGGAGTGATCGGCCCGTGGAACTACCCCGTGTACACCCCGATGGGCTCGATTGCCTACGCGCTCGCCGCGGGCAATGCAGTGGTCTTCAAACCCAGCGAACTGACCCCGGGCGTCGGTGTCTGGCTTACGGACAAGTGGCAATCGATCGCGCCGAGCCAACCTGTGCTGCAGACGATCACCGGGGGCGGATCGACCGGTGCCGCGCTGTGCAGGGCAGGCGTGAACAAGATTGCGTTCACGGGATCCACCGCCACCGCGAAGCGAGTGATGGCAGCGTGCGCGGAGAACCTCGTGCCGATCGTTGCCGAATGTGGTGGGAAGGACGCCATGCTCGTCGGTGAGGACGCAGACCTCGATGCGGCCGTCGACTTCGCGGCATTCGGGGCCTTGGGCAACGCCGGGCAGACGTGTGCCGGCGTGGAACGCATCTACGTGGCGAAACCGGTGTACCAGCAGTTCCTCGACAAACTGTCGGCGAAGGCGCGTGCGGCTCGGCCCGGCGGCGAGGCGGACTCGACGTACGGGCCGATGACCCTGGAGAAGCAACTCGGCATCGTTCGCGCCCAGATAGAGGACGCACTCGCCAAGGGTGGCCGCGCCGTGGTGGGGGGCATCGACGCCGTTCGTGAGCGGTATGTCGATCCGGTGGTGCTGACCGGGGTCTCCGAGGAGAGCACGGCGATCACCGAGGAGACGTTCGGGCCAACCGTGGTCGTCAACGAGGTCGCCGACCTGGATGAGGGGGTCGAGCGCGCCAACGCGTCCAAGTACGGGCTGGGTGCATCCGTCTTCACGAAGAACAAAGCGAAGGGAAGGCAGATCGCGGATCGTCTGCAGTCCGGTGTCGTCACCGTCAATTCGGTACTCGGCTTCGCTGGGGTCCCCGCACTCCCGTTCGGCGGTGTCGGCGATTCGGGGTTCGGCCGCATCCACGGTGCGGACGGCCTGCGTGAATTCAGCACGGTCAAATCCATGACGGTGCAACAGTTCAACGCCCCTCTCAATCTGTTGACACTGAATCGAAAGGCCCGTGACATGAAGATCTCGGCGTGGATGCTTGCGAAGAGGCACGGGTGATCGCCGTGAATCTCCTTACCGCGCCGACCTCGAGGGCTCGTGGGCACCGTCGACATCTGCGCCGGATCGAGCAGCTCGACCCGGTGGCGGACTGTCATGAGATTCATCGTTTGACAGCGGGTTTCGAGTTTCCTTGGGACTACCAGCGCTCACTCGAGTTCGCGTTGTTCCGCACCTACTGCGTGCCGACGGTGTCGGCGCTACTGGACAAGACCGGAGAATTCGAGCACCGGCCGCAGAAACGGTACGACGACACGGCGCTGTTGATGGCCGAGATGGTCGAGCACGGCTACGACTCACCGCGCGGCCGGGAGTCGCTGCGAGTGGTGAATCGTATGCACGGCAAGTACGACATCGACAACGACGACATGTTGTACGTGCTCTCCACCTTCATCTACGAGCCGATCGACTGGATCGACAAGTACGGGTGGCGCCGTCTACATCCGAACGAGAGGCTGGCAGCGTTCCACTTCTACGGTGAGGTGGGAAAGCGGATGGGTATCAAGCACATTCCCGAGTCCTACCAGAAGTTCCACGCCTTTAAGTCCGAGTACGAGCGGCTGCAGTTCCGGTACACCGACGACAACCACAAGGTCGGCACCTACACGCTGAACCTGTTCACGAGTTGGTATCCCTCGTGGACGCGGCCCATGGTCAGACGCGGCGTATATGCGCTGATGGACGACCAGATGTCCATGGCCTTCGGATTTCCGTCCGGTTCGACGCGCGTGCGTGCGGCGCTGGACGGAGCGCTGTACGCGCGGGCACGGGTCGAGCGCTTCATGCCGCCACGGACGGCGTCGAAGTCGTCGAAAGACCCTCGGAACCGGACGTATCCCGGATACCCGGTGGGATACCGGCCCAACGACCTCGGGGCGGACAACATGTGCCCGCGCACATCTCAGTCGCGTTCGAGGCCGAAGTAGAAGTGACGACCGCCGTCCAGGGCCATGGCCTTGCCGTTCATGATGCCCATGACGGTGTCGTCGTCCACCTTCTTGAAGTGATCGAAGATCGGTAGTCCGTCGTACACCATCGTTGCGGTGCTTTCGCCGCGAAACTCGACCATCCACAGACTGGCCTCACCGCGCCCGGCTTTCACGTCGGATACGAGGTCTCCGTTCTCGTCACGCACGACGAGGGGCTGCACGTCCAGGCGGGACGCGAAGTTCTTGCCATACCAGCCCGATGTTTTGAGCTGTGCGTACATGCGGTGGCCCGTGTCGAATCCGAAACCCCGCCACTGCCCGGACGTGAGTTCGTCGATGCGAACCGTCTCCAGGCGTGCCCACAGTGCATCGAGTTCGGCGCTGTCGACCTGAACGCGCTCGCGCAGCACTCGGAACTCTTCGAGAAGTGCAGTGGTGGGGTTGTCTGCCGGGTTCACAACGTGGCTCCTTCGGGTGTGAGAACTGCTTTGACGACGTCGCCGTTGCGCACCGCGTGCAGTGCGGCGGCGAAGTCGTCGAACGGAAACAACGCGATCATTTTGTGGAACGGGAACTTTCCCTGCTCCCAGAGCGCGGCGAGGTAGGGCAGAAACTGCCTGGGGTCGGTATCACCTTCGATCACGCCGGTCAGGGTGCGGCCCATCAGCAGATGCGTCTGGTCGATCGTGATCGGATTGCGTCCGCCGGCCAACGCGAGTGTCGCGCACACCCCCGGAGAGCTCAGAACTGCGAGAGCCTGCCGGATCACTGTCTCTCGGCCCACGGTGTCGACCGAGTACGCGACGCTGCCGCCGGAGATCTCGCGGAGCACGGTGCCGCGGTCGTCGAGATCGTGCGAATTCACCACGTGGGTGGCGCCGAGTTCGCGTGCCAGTGCGTGGCGCCGTTCGTCCGGGTCCACTCCGATGATGGTGGTGCAGCCGGCGACTCGGGCCGCCATCACCGCTCCGAGACCGACTGCGCCGAGCCCGAAAACCACGATGCCATCGCCGGTATTCGGTCGCAGGACGCGAAACACGGTTCCCGCACCCGTCGAGATACCGCACCCGAGCGGCCCGGCGAGGTGGAGGGGCAGGGCGTCCGGGATGCGAACTGCGTTTCGCCAGCTCGCCACCGCAGAGGTGGCGAACGACGATTGTCCGAACCAGTTGCCGTGAACGGGCTGACCGGTATCCGGGTACCGCAAGGTGGTTGTTCCGTCGGTTCTGCCGCCGCCGTAGTTGAGCGCGGGAAAGCGATGGCAGTACGCAGGGTGTCCGCCCGTGCAGTTGGAGCACGTGCGACAGGAGTCGAATCCGAGCACCACGCGATCTCCTGGCTCGAGTTGCGTGACGGCAGGCCCCACCGCCCGAATCGTGCCCGCTCCCTCGTGCCCGAGAACGGCCGGGAAGCGGAGCGGCACGGCGCCTTCTGCTGCCGTGAGGTCGGTGTGGCAGATACCGGCACCGGCGATGTCCACGAGCACTTCGTCGTCGTGCAGTGGGCCGAGTTCGATGGTTTGGTAGCGAAACGCGCCGCCGGTCTCGTTCAGTGCGATTGCGGTTCCTGTGGTGACGGTCATGAGTCGAGGAGCGTCGCGAGCATGAAGGCGCGCACTCGGGCGGGCCCACCGGACCGGGAATCGAAGCGGAGCATTCGGCCGACGTCCAGCACGATGCCCAGCGCTGCGTGCACGAGAAAGCGGGCCTCGGCGATCGACAGATCCGAGCGGACTTGGCGCAGGAGCCCGGACCACTCCTCGATGTTGAGCCGCTGGACCTTTCGTAGCGCGGTGCGATCGCCACTGGGGAGATTGACGATTTCGGCGTAGTACACGGACATGAGCTCGTGTTGCCGGAACGACAGGTCGACGTATACCGCGACGAGCCCGGCAAGGGCGTCGACGGGTGTGGTTGCGTTCTCGAGTGCAGATCCGAGCGCGTTTGCCAGTCGATCGCCCGCCCGGTGGAAAGTGGTGGCCAGCAAGTCTGCCTTCCCGGAGAAGTGCCGATACACGCCGGAGGCATTCATGCCCGCTGCCGCCGCGATGTCCTCGATGCTCACTTCGTGGTAGCCGTGCAGATAGAACAGTCGCAGCGATTCGGCCAGCAGGAGTTCGCGTTTCGAGGCCGTGAGCATTCCACGTCCGCTGTCGGCCGCGGGTTCGGCGGACGGATCACGAAGTGGTGGCAGCTCGCATCGCAGGGTCGCGAGGGATGCGCCGAGCAGGAGCGACTCGATCCGCTTCGCGCCGAGCGTCGCCCGATGTGCGGTGATGCTGCCGATGACGCTGAGGGCGGCGGCGCTCGCCATGGTGCTGTCGTACGGGCGCATCTCGGGATGCAGTTTCCTCAGCAGTTCGGCGATCGCGCGGTTGATCGCGTCGGTGCGCTCGCGCAGGCGAGCGCGATCGTCCGGCTTCAGGTAGCGGTCTTCCCACCGGTACAACCCGCCGGTCCGGCGATTGTCGATCGTGGTCTTGACGAAGCCCGTGAGCACGCTCTCGAGCTGCGATTCCGGATCGATCTCAGTGGCGTCGGCGATGGACTCGTGCAGAGCGTCGGCCAGTCCCAGCGCAGCGTCGACGAAAAGGGCGTACTTGTTCGGGAAGTGACGGTACAGCGCGGGGCCGGATATGCCGACTTCCGCGGCGATGTCATCGATCCCCACAGCGTGATAGCCGCGCTCGCTGAACGCGGCCGCGGCCACGGCGGCGATCTGCGCCTTGCGATTCTTCGGCCGCCGAACGGTCGAGCGTTCGGCGGCAACGACTTGCGGACGCTCGGTCACAACACCTCCAGGGCTGAACTGCCATCTTTTGTGATCACAGGTTATCAAACCAGATCGCCCCAGGTGTCGCGAATATTTTGAAACTATCCAGTTCAACACCATTGACAAACCGCCGTACGAGTAAGAATGTTAACGAATATTCTCCTAATCGATCGAAAGTTCGGGCCACCCACGGAGGGGTTCTCATGGCAGTTTCAGCACAGGGGCGCGCGGAGGCGCTCATCTTCGACGCGATCCGGACGCCCCGTGGACGCGGCAAGGCGAACGGATCGCTGCACTCGGTCAAGCCGATCGACCTGGTGGTCGGCCTCATCCACGAGATCCGGCGTCGGAACCCTGATCTCGACGCCGCGCAGATCGACGACATCGTCCTGGGGATCGTGTCCCCGCTCGGCGACCAGGGCGGAGTGCTGCCACGTGTCGCCGCGATCACTGCCGGACTCCCCGAAACCGTGGCCGGGGTTCAGATCAACCGGTTCTGCGCTTCCGGTCTCGAGGCAGTCAACCTGGCCGCGCAGAAGGTCGGGTCCGGCTTCGAGGACCTGGTCCTCGCCGGTGGCGTCGAGTCGATGTCCCGCGTGCCGATGGGCTCGGACGGTGGAGCCTGGGGACTCGACCCGGCCACGAACTACGCGACGTACATGGTGCCGCAGGGAATCGGCGCGGATCTCATCGCGACGATGGAAGGTTTCGGCCGGTCGCAGGTGGACGAATTCGCGGTTCGCTCCCAGGAACTGGCCGCGAAGGCGTGGTCGGACGGCCGCTTCGACCGTTCCGTCGTACCGGTGGTCGACCAGGCCGGCACGACGGTCCTCGACCGCGACGAGCACCTGCGTCCGGAAGCGACCGTGGAATCCCTCGGTGCCTTGCGGCCCTCGTTCGCGGGCATGGGGGCACAGGGCGGCTTCGATGCCGTTGCTCTGCAGAAATACCACTTCGTGGAACGAATCGACCACGTACACCACGCCGGCAACTCCTCGGGGATCGTCGACGGGGCGGCACTGCTGCTCGTCGGCAATGAGGCCGCCGGTGAACGCGCCGGACTCACCCCGCGGGCGCGAATACTGTCCATCGCCGTGATCGGTTCCGAACCGACGATCATGCTCACCGGTCCGGCACCGGCGGCGCACAAGGCACTCGACCGGGCCGGGCTCCGCGCCTCGGACATCGACCTCTTCGAGATCAACGAGGCTTTCGCCTCCGTCGCGCTGAAGTTTGTCAAGGACATGGACATTCCGCTCGACAAGGTGAACGTCAACGGCGGTGCGATCGCGATGGGACACCCACTCGGGGCAACCGGCGCAATGATCCTCGGCACGGTTCTGGACGAACTCGAACGACGCGGCGAACGCTACGGACTGGCCACCCTGTGCGTCGGAGCCGGTATGGGTATCGCCACCGTCATCGAACGCCTCTGAATCTCATCCCACTCTCCGAAGGAACAGACATCATGAGCGACAACACAATCGGCTACGAACGTGGCATCGACGGGGTCGTCACCCTCACTCTCGACGATCCGAATCAGTCCGCGAACACGATGAACGAGAACTTCATCGTCTCCCTCGGTGCGGTCGTGGATCGCCTCGAATCCGAGCGTGACGACGTGACCGGCGTGATCTGGACATCGGCCAAAAAGACGTTCTTCGCGGGCGGCGACCTGGGCGACATTCTGAAGTCGGAGCCAGGGCAGGCCGCGGCGGTGATCGTCAACGTGAACCGGATCAAGAGACCGCTGCGGAGGCTGGAAACGCTGGGAGTGCCCGTCGTGTCGGCAATCGGGGGAGCGGCACTGGGTGGGGGGCTCGAAATAGCCCTCGCCGGTCACCACCGGATCGCCCTCGACGCCAAGCACGTCCGAATCGGCCTCCCCGAGGTGACGCTCGGCCTGTTGCCCGGCAGCGGCGGAATCGTGCGGACCGTGCGACTGCTCGGCGTCACCGCTGCGCTCACTCAGGTTCTGTTGCAGGGACAGCGGCACTCGGCGGCGCGCGCACACGAACTGGGGCTGGTCGACGAACTGGTTTCCTCTTCTGATCAGTTGATTCCGGCCGCGAAGGCGTGGATCGCGGCGAACCCGTCGGCCACTCAGAAGTGGGACGTGAAGGGGTACAAGATCCCGGGCGGCACACCAGCGTCGCCGGCACTCGCCGCACACCTTCCGGCGTTCCCCGCGAACCTGCGTAAGCAGTTGGCAGGTGCGCCGTACCCCGCTCCGATCGCGATCATGAGTGCCGCAGTAGAGGGGGCGCAGGTCGATTTCGACAGCGCCCAGACGATCGAGGACCGCTACTTCGCCGGCCTCGCCACGGGCCAGGTCGCCAAGAACATGATCCGCGCCTTCTTCTTCGACATGAAGACGGCCATCTCTCGACTCGAGGAGTACAGCGCTGCAGACAATCCGCCGTTCACGAAGGTTGTCGTCCTCGGCGCCGGGATGATGGGTGCCGCAATCGCATACGTGTGCGCGAAATCCGGGATGGACGTCGTACTGAAGGACGTCTCGATCGAGGCTGCCGAGAGAGGAAAGGCCTACTCGAAGAACCTGCTGGACAAGGCCGTCGCCAAGGGGCAGGTCAGCGAGGAGAAAGCGGCGGCTCTGCTCGGACGCATCCGGCCGAGCGCATCGCCGGAGGACGCGGCGGGCGCGGAACTGGTGATCGAGGCGGTGTTCGAAGATCCTGCCGTGAAGCAGAAGGTGTTCGCCGAGATCGATCAGTACATCGACCCCGATGCGTTGCTGTGCTCGAACACGTCCACCCTGCCCATCACACTTCTCGGTGACGGTGTCTCTCGCACAGAGGACTTCGTCGGGCTGCACTTCTTCTCTCCGGTCGACAAGATGCCTCTCGTCGAGATCATCAAGGGCAGGCGCACCAGCGAGAAGGCTATCGGCCGTGCGCTGGCCGTGGTGGCCCAGATCGGCAAGACTCCCATCGTCGTCAACGACAGTCGCGGGTTCTTCACCAGTCGAGTGATCGGCACGTTCACCAACGAAGGCGTAGCGATGCTGGCCGAGGGCGTTCCCGCGGCATCCATCGAGCAGGCAACCACGCAGGCGGGCTACCCGGCGCCGGTACTGGCCTTGATGGATGAGTTGACCCTGACCCTGCCGCGGAAGATCCGGGAGGAGACGAAGGCCGCAGTTCTCGAAGCCGGCGGAGAATGGACTCCGCACCCCGCCGACGCCGTCCTCGACCGGATGATCGACGATTTCGACCGCAAGGGACGCTCGACGGGCGGCGGCTTCTACGAGTACGCCGACGGAAAGCGAATGGGTCTGTGGCCCGGACTGGCAGAACACTTCGGCGATAGCGGAGATGCGCCTGTCCCGTTCGGCGACATCTCCGAGCGCATGATGTTCGCCGAGGCGATCGAGACGGTGCGCTGCCTGGAGGAAGGCGTGTTCGACAGCACGACCGACGCCAATGTGGGATCCCTGCTCGGTATCGGGTTCCCTGGTTGGACGGGCGGAGTCGCCAGGTACATCGATCAGTACGACGGTGGGCTTCCCGGATTCGTGGGACGAGCGCAGGAATTGGCCGTACGGTACGGCGAAAGATTCACGCCCCCGGCTCTGCTGCTCGAGCGGGCCGAATCCGGCGGCACGTTCGAAGAGGTGAACTGACATGATCCGTACGGCATTCACCGAACAGTTCGGCGTCGACCACCCCATCGTCCAAGGCGGAATGATGTGGGTCGGGCGGGCAGAACTCGTCGCCGCTGTCGCGAACTCCGGCGCGCTCGGTTTCATCACGGCCCTTACTCAGCCGACTCCCGAGGACCTGGCCCATGAGATCGGACGGTGCCGAGATCTCACCGACAAACCGTTCGGCGTGAATCTGACCATCCTGCCGTCGATCACCCCACCCCCCTACGCCGAGTATCGGCAAGCGATCATCGAGTCGGGGGTGCGGATCGTCGAGACGGCTGGATCGAACCCGGTCGATCACCTGCCCTTCTTCAAGGACGCAGGCATCAAGGTGATCCACAAGTGCACCAGTGTGCGACATGCCGTCAAGGCCGAACACGTGGGTGTCGACGCGGTGAGCATCGACGGATTCGAGTGCGCGGGTCATCCTGGCGAGGACGACGTGCCGGGCCTGATCCTGATCCCAGCCGCCACGAGCAGGGTGGAGATACCGGTTCTCGCCTCGGGCGGTATCGCCGACGCCCGCGGCCTCGTTGCGGCGCTCGCATTGGGGGCGGACGGTGTGAACATGGGCACCCGATTCATGTGCACCGCCGAATCGCCGGTGGCGCAGGATGTGAAGGAGCAGATCGTTGCGAACACCGAACGGGACACGGCTCTGATCTTCCGGACGCTGCACAACACGGCCCGCGTGGCCGCCAACGCCGTAAGTAGGGAAGTGGTGGCGCGAGAACGTGAGGGATGCGGGTTCGAGGACATCGCACATCTCGTGTCCGGGGCGCGAGGCCGAACCGTGTTCGAACAGGGCGATATCAATGCCGGCATTTGGACGGCCGGGCAGTGCCAAGGGCTCATCGACGACATCCCGACCGTCGGCGAACTCGTCGACCGCATGGTTGCGGACGCCGAGGCGATCATCGGTGAGCGACTGGCCGGCCTTCGCGGCGAACGAGTATCGGCGGGAGTGATCGGATGAGTTCGAGCACGGGCATTCTCACGGAGTTCTCGGACGGCATACTGCGCGTCACGATCTCCCGGCCGGAGCGGATGAACGCGCTGGATGGGCCGGCTGCGCAGGAATTGACCAGGGTTCTGACCTGCGACGCGCGCGCCGAGAGCGTACGAGCGGTGATTCTGACCGGCGCAGGAAACGCGTTCTGTACCGGTGCGGACATCGCGGAGATGTCGGACTCTGCGCCGAGTACACCAGAAGAGGCAGAGGAAGCCGCCCGGCAGACGATGGAGACGGCGAACGCGTTGGTGCGGGCGGTCATCGAGCTTCCGGTACCGGTGATTGCAGCGGTGAACGGGCCGGCAGTCGGGCTCGGTGTGTCCATCGCGCTGGTGTCCGATCTCGTTTATGCGGCACCTGATGCGTACTTGCTGCTGGCATTCACCAATGTCGGTCTCATGCCGGATGGCGGAGCCAGTCTGCTGGTGTCCGCATCGGCCGGACGTGCCCGGGCCAACGCGATGGCGCTGCGCGGTGAACGGATCGAGGCGTCCGCGGCGCTCGACATGGGATTGATCAACGGTGTGCACGAACCGTCGGAACTGGACGCCTTCGTCTCGAAGGTGACGAGGCGGTTCGCCCGCGGACCCCGGCGTGCCCTCGAGCTGACGAAGCGGGCGATGAATGCGTCGACCTTGACGCTGCTCGACGACGCGTTGTCTCGTGAATCGGAGGGGCAGCGTGAGTTGCTCCGAAGTCCGGACTTCGCCGCTGGCATTGCGGCGGTCCTGGGCGAGGCCAAACCCCAGTTCCACTGACGTCGCTACTTACTTCTTTGACCCAACTGTTGCTAACTACAGGGTAAATGGTTGTGGTGTACGTCGCATGGGCTGAGAATCGTCGTTAACAAAAGGCTGGCCCAATTCCATAAACAGTGTAATACTCGTCACACAGTTCACGGCGGGAAGTAGAACCCGGCCGAGACCGCGAGAAGGGACCAACATGTCGTCGAATTCAGGGAAGGCGGTTCTCGATCCGTCGTCCGAACCGCTGCGCTCGCGCCGTAATCACTGGAACAACCAGGTAGCGGCTCACGCGCTGATGAAGCCGGATCACGTGGCTCTCCGGTTCCGGGGCGAGTCCACCACCTGGGCGGAGCTTGCAGCTCGCACGCAGCGGTTGGCAGACGCGTTCGGCCGCAGGGGGGTCGAATACGGCGACCGGGTGCTGATAGTCATGCTCAATCGTCCGGAGTATCTGGAGACGGTTCTGGCGATAAACCTGCTCGGTGGCATTGCGGTTCCGGTCAACTTCCGTATGACCCCGCCCGAGATCGCGTTCCTCGTCGAGGACAGCGGCGCGCGAACCGTGGTGACGGAGGCGGCCCTGGCTCCGGTGGTGGCCAAGGTGCGCGAGACCGTCACAACGCTCGAGTCCACCATCGTGGTCGGCGGTGAAACCGATGCCGGCGCAAAAACCTTCGCTTTCGACGACCTGCTCGTCGACAGCGGCGATGCGGTGCACAAACCCGATATCCCGGACGACACCCCGGCACTCATCATGTATACGTCCGGAACCACCGGGCGCCCCAAGGGGGCGGTCCTCTCCCATGCGAACCTGCAGGCTCAGTCGCTCACCTGTATCCGTGCGCTGAGGTTGCAGTCCGGAGACGAGATCGGGTTCTGTGCATCACCGATGTTCCACATCGCGGCGCTCGGCAGCATCGCACCGTCGCTCGTTCTCGGGCTTACTACGGTGATCCACCCGACCGGGGCATTCGATCCGGGCGAATTGCTCGACGTGCTCGAGGCAGAGAAGGTGACCACCCTTTTCCTCGTGCCCGTCCAGTGGCAGGCAGTCTGTGCCGCCCAGGACGCGAAACCCAGAAAACTTGCGCTGCGCGTCATTTCGTGGGGCGCCGCACCGGCGTCGGACACAGTACTGCGAGCCATGACGGCCACCTTCCCGGATGCACAGAACGTGGCGGTGTTCGGGCAGACCGAGATGTCCCCGATCACCTGCGTGCTCGACGGCGAGGATGCGCTTCGGAAGCTGGGATCGGTCGGCAAAGTGATCCCGACGATCCAAGCCCGTGTAGTGGACGACGAGGGAAACGACGTCGAACCGGGAACCATCGGCGAAATCGTCTACCGCGGGCCCACTCTGATGGCGGGGTACTGGCAGAACGCGCAGGCAACCTCCGATTCCTTCACGGGCGGATGGTTTCACTCGGGTGACCTGGTGCGCGTCGACGACGAAGGATTCGTGTTCGTGGTCGATCGTAAGAAGGACATGATCATCTCGGGCGGAGAGAACATCTACTGCGCCGAGGTCGAGAACGTTCTCTACGGCCACCCGTCGTTCGCGGAAGTGGCGGTGATCGGCAGGCCCGATCGAAAGTGGGGTGAGGTTCCGGTCGCGGTGGTGGCGGTGAAACCGGAGGCGCAGGAGCCCGCCCTCGACGAGGTGCTCTCGTGGCTGGGCGAGCACCTGGCACGTTTCAAGCATCCCAAGGACATCCTGTTCGTTGATGCCCTGCCACGCAACGCGAGCGGCAAGGTCGTCAAGGGGGCGCTGCGACAGACCTATGGATCGCCTGCCGATGTCGGCGCCTGAATGACTTTCGAACTGCCGGCGGCCAAGGGGCCGGTACGAGACCTCGCCAACCAGGTCGGCGGCCTGGTCGGGTTCTCGCTCGGCGCGGCGTACCGGACGGCGAGTGTCCTGGTCTGCCGACGCCTGTCGGTACAGGAGACGGTGACGCAGACACTGTTCATCGCCAAGGTATGCAGTGGGCCCGCCCTGCTGTTGATGCTCCCCATCGGTGTGCTCATCGCAGTGTCGGTCGGTTCGCTCGCCGGGCAACTCGGCGCGGGCGGCTATTCGGGTGCAGTGGTCGCCTTCGTCGTGGTCGGTCAGGCCGCGGCGCTCGTGTGTGCGCTCATGCTCGCCGGGGTCGGCGGATCGGCGATCTGTGCGGACCTCGGATCACGAACCATCAGGGAGGAGATCGAGGCGATGGAGGTGATGGGCCTCGATGTGGTCGAACGCCTGGTCGTTCCGCGGCTCATCGCCTCGGTGATCGTTTCTCTGATTCTCTGTGCACTCGTCACCCTCGTCGGCGTCAGCGCATGTCTGCTGTTCGAGGTGTACGTGCAGCACCAGTCGTCGGGTGCCTTTCTTGCGACCCTCAGCGAATACGGCCGGCTGTCGGATTTCGCAACGGCAATGGTCAAGTCGGTGTGTTTCGCCATCACTTCCGCGTTGATCGCCTCGTTCAAGGGATTGCACGCCAAGGGTGGTCCAAGCGGTGTCGCCGACGCGGTCAACGAGGCGGTCGTACTGGCGTTCGTGATGGTGTTCGTCGTCAATACCGTGCTCTCGCAGCTGTACACGGTGATCGTGCCGACAGTGGGAGCGTACTGATGGGCCGGGTGTGCCGATGATCGGACTGGCGAACGTAGAACGAGTGCGGATTCTCGGCCGCCCATTCGTTGCGGTCGGCCGCAGCATGGAAGAGGTAGGAATCCATGTCACGTTCGCGGTGTCCACGGTCGCGTCCGTACCGTTCGCCGTGAAGCGCTACTGGCGGCAGATTCTGAAACAGATCGGCGAGGTCAGTTTCGGGTATGCATCCCTGCTCGCGGGCGGCGGGACCCTCGGTATCGTGTTCGCGATGTCCGCGGTTGCCGCGATGATGGTGGGCGTCGAGACCTATCGCGGTCTCGATCTGATCGGCATGACGTCGCTGTCGGGAATGCTGTCCGCCCTCGCGAACACCCGTGAGCTCGCGCCTGTCGTAGCGAGCATCGCACTGGCTGCCAAGGTGGGAACCGGGTTCACCGCGCAGTTGGGGGCCATGCGAATTTCCGACGAGATCGATGCGCTCGACGCGATGGCTGTTCGCTCCATCCCCTTCCTTGCCGCCACGCGTCTCGTCGCCTCCGTGGTGTGCATCGTCCCGCTCTACATGGTCGGGCTCCTGGCTGCGTTCATCGCTACTCGCGTCGTGATCGTGAACTTCAGCGGAAGCTCCGGCGGAACCTACGACTACTACTTTCACCTCGCCCTCGGCCCCAGCGACTTGCTGTACTCGTTGACGAAGGCAGTCGTCTTCGCCGTCGTCATTGCGCTCGTCCACTGTTCCTACGGTTTTCATGCGGCGGGAGGGCCCGAGGGGGTGGGGCGCGCTGCCGGCCGGGCGTTGCGCACCAGCATCCTCGCGATCGGTGTCATCGACGTGATTCTCACGTTCGCACTGTGGGGTCTGGTGCCGTCGGTGCCAGGGGTGGCGACATGAGGCGCATACGATTCGCCACCCGAGGCGGCCCGTCGCGGCGCATATCGACCCTGCGTGGGCTGGCGGCGACGGTGGTCGCTGTGGTGGTGGGCGGGTTGCTCGTCGCCCATGGCGCCGGCGCATTCGACGACGACCCGGAGGTGTTCGCGGAGCTTCCGGCAGCGGCGGGGCTCGTTACGGGTACGCCGCCGGTCCGGTATCGAGGTGTCAGCGTGGGAGAAGTTGTCGACATCGACAGCGGGACCGAGCTCTCGCGCGCCACCCTGAGACTGGCCGCCGAGCAGATCACGCGAATCCCGTCTTCCGTTGTCGTCCGGGTGGTTCCACGCACGCTGTTCGGCGACGTCTACCTGGATCTGGTCGTGCCGGAAGGTGCTCCGGTGCCGACTTCCCGGTTACAGCCGGGCGACGAACTTTCCGTGGACACTTCGGACGAAGCAGTGCAGTTGTATTCGCTGTACTCCGAGGTGAGCAGGCTGCTCGATCGGCTCGAACCGCAGAAGGCTCAACAAGCCCTGACCGCGTTGAGTACCGCATTGGAGGGGCGCGGGGACGATGTCGGACGGATGATCGACCGGTCCGTTGCGGTGACCCAAGCGCTGAGTCCGCTGGTCGAATCGTCGCTCGCGAGCGCCGGCCAGGTCGCCGACATCGCCGAGGACATCTCGGCGGCCACGCCGGACATGCTCGCCGGCATCGGCGCAGCGACGAGTGTCACGCGGGCAGTACTCGAGCGCGAAGACAGTTTCCGATCGATTCTCGACGCGTCGATCGGGCTCACCGATTCGGGACGGGTCTTCCTGCAGGACAATGCGGAACGCATCATCACCGTCACCCGAAACGGGGATCGCATCCTCGACACCGTCGCGCAGGGCAGGGCCGGACTGTCGCGCTCTCTCGAAGAACTCGACACCTTCGGGGCGAAGGGTGCGCGCATCTTCTCCACTGGCAAGTTCAGCATCACCGCGGTTCCGAGCTTTGCGGACCCCATGCCGTACACGGCGGCGGATTGTCCGCGCTACCCCGGTATGGCTGGGGCGAACTGCGGAAACGCGGTGGTGGGTGCAAGCCAAGCCGAACGTGAAGCCCTGTCGAGTGTGGAGCGGGCAGCGGTGGGGGCAGAGGCAGAGGCAGAGACAGAGACAGAGGTCGGGGTCGGGGCCGGTGCCGATCCTGCGGCACACTCCGGCCCGAATCCGGCCACCACCATACTGCTCGCACCGCTGCTACGGGGCACGGAGGTGAGTATCCGTGGGGAATAGGGGTGCGCGAACCACCGCGAGAAGCAGTAGCCTGCGCGGACAGTTGCTGCGTTTGTCGCTGCTCGTGGCCGCTGGGCTGCTCGCCACGACGGTGGTGGCGAACACCCTTTCCGTTCCGGTGTCCGGGTCCACCGACAGCTACTCGGCCAGATTCACCGATGTCGAAGGATTGGCACCCGGCAACGATGTGACACTGGCCGGGGTGCGCGTGGGGCGGGTCGAGTCAGTGCAGTTCACCCCCGCCGGTGCCGGGGGCGGACGTGCAGAGGCTCTCGTCGAGTTCGAGATCGAAGCGGACCGTATCCTCGATGCGAAGGTGGAGGCCGCAATTCGCTACGGCGACATGCTCGGTGTGCGATACCTGGCGCTGTCCGCACCGGAATCGTCTGGTGGTGGCGCGCTGCGTCCGGGCGCGACCATCCCCACCTCGCGAACCACACCGCCTGTCGATCTGACTGCACTGATGAACGGGTTCGAACCATTGTTCGAGGCCATCGATCCGGCGGACGTGAACGAGCTCGCTCGGACCGTGGTCGGCGCGTTCGAAGGGCAGGGCAACACCATCGAATCGTTGCTCGTGCGGGTTGCGGAGGTGGCGGCCAACCTCGCGGACCACGAGGCCGTGTTCACGCAGTTGGTGGCAAACCTCGATGCCGTGCTCGGTAGCGTGAACGAACGCGGTGCCCAGGTGGAGCGGTTGATCGCCGGACTCACCGATCTGAGTGCCACGGCGGCGGAGCGCAACGGCCAACTGATCGCACTACTCGACGACGGCAGTTCGGCGGTGAGTGCCGCAGTAGCGATGATGCAGAAATCGCTGGACCCGATGAATCGCAGTATCGACCAATTGAATGCCACAACCGAATCGTGGATTCCGAACACCGCGACGTTCAACGCCTCGATGACGGAACTACCTCGATTCGCAGGCGCCATCAACCGCATCGGCGACTACGGCGGTTGGCTCAACCTCTACATGTGCAACTTCACGTTCAAAGCCGGTGAGGCCGAGGCCAACATCTTCGGCACTGCGCACTCGCAGGTGTGCCGATGAGGATCCTTCGAACGCTGCGCGACATGGTCGTCGACCCTCGCAGAAGCCAGATGAACCCCCTATTCCTCGGCGCCTTCGGCATCGTCCTGGTCGCGGCCGTGCTGGTGGCGGCAGTGGCGTTGCCTCGCGGCTGGTACATCTTCAGAACAGGGGAGTATGCGGCCGAGTTCGCGAACGCTGCAGGTCTTTCCACCGCAGATCCGGTGTACGTCGCGGGCGTACCGGCGGGACGGGTGGAGAGCGTGGATCTCGACGGCGATCACGTCACGGTGACGTTCCGCCTCGACAAGGATCAACCGCTCGGTGACGAGACCACGGCGTCGATCAAATTCCGCACGGTCCTCGGCAAGCTCTATCTCGACATCCGGCCCGGTGGTGACGGGCCGGTCGGCCATGGTTCGGACGGCGACGACCGCACCATTCCGCTATCCCGCACCACCGTTCCCTACAGCCTCGACGAGATCGCGACAGACACGCAGCGCACCGCGACCGAACTGGATGTGCCTGGACTCGAGGAGATGATGAGAACCCTGAACAACGTGCTGCCCGATTCGAGCGCCACGAAGGACGCACTCGCAGGCGTCAGCGCGGTCGCAGGAACGATCTCGCGAAACGACGACAGAATCACGCAGTTGCTGAACACCTCGCGAAGCTTGTCGGACATGGTTGCCGGTCAGACGGATTCGTTGGTGGCGCTGCTCGACAATGCCAACATCGTGTTGGGGACGATCGCGAACCGGCGGGACGCACTGCTGCGGTTGGCAGAAGACCTCAAGGTTCTCGTGGCCCAGGCTTCACAGTTTTTGGTGGAGAACGACGATTCGCTCGACCGGTTACTGACCAATGTGCGGTCCGTGATGGGTACCTTGCGGGAGAACGCCGACAACATCGACGCGTTGATGACCAGGTTGCCGCCTGCTCTTCGTGCCGCGACGGACGCGTCCGGGAACGGCACCTGGATGGACGTGTCGGCGCCCGCTGGCCCGGTTGCGGACAACCTGCTGTGTGTGCTTCAGGTTATGCAGGACTGCAGGTGATGGCGATGAATCAGCTCGGCCTCCGCCGTACGGTCGTACGTATTCTGAGCGGCCTGTGCGTGCTGGCCATGGTGATCGCAGGCTGCCTGTACGTGTTCGGAGGCAATGGAAACAAGCGGGTCATCGCCGATTTCGCCTATGTGAACGGCATATTCGAGGGCAGCAAGGTGTCGGTTCTCGGAGTTCCGGTCGGAACTGTCGAATCGGTGGAGCCTGCCGGCACGGTCGTGCGGGTGGTGATGACGGTTCCCGATGATCTGACGCTGCCCGCCGACGTGCAGTCGTTCGTGATGAATCCGTCCGTCATCAGCGACCGGTCGATCGAATTGAGTCCGGCGTACACCGGGGGGCCGCAGTTGCGGGCAGATGCCGTGATCCCCGTCGAACGCAATCATTCGCCCATCAACTGGGACGAACTCATGTCCAGCATCGATACCCTTGCCGGCGCATTGGGCCCGGAGGGAGGGAACATCGGTGCCACCGTCTCGGCCACCGCACGATCGGTGGAAGGCCTCGGCCCGCAGATGCGGACGGCGATCCGGAACCTCTCGCAGGCCACCTCGGTGATTGCGGGCAGCGGCGACGACATCGGTGCGCTCGTCGACAACCTGGACCGAGTGGTGGCGGCGTTCGCGGAGCGGCAGGAGACAGTCGACGCGGTCGCAACATCGATGGCGCAGATAGGCGATGCCATGAACTCCCCGGAATTCGAGATCGGCGCCACCATCAGTGAATTGACCGTGTTGTTCGATCAGATCGACACACTCGTGCGGGAACGAGGAGGGGATATCGGAGCGGTGCTCGCCGACACCCGTGCCGTCACCGATCAGTTCGCCGTTCACAACGCAGACTTCGCCGAGTTGCTGGATCTGGTGCCGCTCCTCATGCAGAACATCGATCGGCTCATCACGCCGGACGAGAGGGCGCGAATCCGGTTGAACGTGTCGACAACTCTCACCCAGCTCGACGTGTCGAGACCGTTGTGCGAGCGCTACGTCATTCCCCTGTGCGCCGGAGCGGGCATGACCAATCCCATCTCGGTCCCGATCAGCGCTTCGGACCCGCTGGGGCTGGCGACTCTCATGTTGGGAGGTGGATGACGGTGAATCGAACGTTGATATGTGTCGCGGTGTGCTGCGGCCTGTTCCTCACGGCCGGCTGCGGGATCGGGCTGCAAGATCTGCCGGTCGGACGGACGGCCGACGGTGACGACTATCGGGTGACCGTCGAACTGCCCTCGGCAGACAATCTGGAGTTGGGAGCGGAGGTGCGCCTGGGACAACAAGTGATCGGACGCATCCACGACCTCGAGACCGACGGGCGCAGCGCCAGTGTCGGTTTGAGCCTGTCGAGCGCTGTGGACGTGCCTGCGAACGTCCGCGCCCGCGTGGAACTGCCCTCTGCACTCGGTAAACCGTTCATCAGGTTTCTCCCGCCTTCGGAGCCTTCGACAGTCTCGTTGACCGACGGCGCGGTCATATCGCCGGAACGTGCCGAGGTAGGACCACAGATCGAATCCACGTTGGCGGCCTTGGGCGTGGTGTTGAACGGGAGTGGACTCGACCAGTTGGGCACCGTTGTCGAGGAGACGAATCGTGCGTTCGGCGGGCGAGGCGAGCAAGTCCGGTATCTCACCGACAGTCTCGAACGGACGCTGTCGACGGTCGCAGCACATGAGGACGACCTGAACAGGGCGCTCGTCGCGGCGAACAACGTGTCGGAGGCGTTGGCGCAGCAGAGTGCGGTCCTCGAGGAGGGGCTCGACGCGATGAGTCCCACGGTGCAACTGCTCGTCGAGCAGCGTGACCGGATCACCGCGCTGGTCGGGAGCACCACCACACTCGTCGACAACGCGGAATCGATCCTCGATTCGACGAGCGGGCGGATCGCGAACAGCCTCGAGAACACCGTGCAGGTGCTGGGTGCGCTGGAAGGGTTCAACACGGAAGTGACGCCCGCACTCACCAACATGAACGCGTTCCTGCGTGGTTTCACAGGTGCCGTGCACGGCGACTATCTGGTGTTCGACGGAGCTCTGGACGTGCCCGGCTCCATCGCGAAACTCCTCACGGGAGGCAGACCGGAAACTGTTGTACCCGATCTCGAATCCCTGCTGCGCGGAGGTGTGCGATGAAACGTGCCGTCTGGGTGCAAATGGTGATGTTCCTCGTGATCGCTGTCGCCGCGGTGTCGTTCGGAGCCTGGTATGTCGTCGGTCCACAGACTCTGGGCGGAGCGATCCATGTCCGTGCGCACATGTCCGACGGGCACGGACTGACCGCCGGAAGTGCGGTGACGTATCGAGGCGTTCAGGTGGGCCGGATCGAGGCGGTGTCGGTGGCGCCGGACGGCGACGGTGCAGACCTGAGCATCGCATTGAATCCTGGTACTCGCATACCGGTGGGCAGCCCCGCGAAAGTGACGATGGCGAGCGCCCTGGGGATCCAGTCGTTGGATATCGTCCCCACCACGGGCGAAGGTCCGTTTCTCGTGGACGGCGGATCGCTCGTCGTCCGGGAGGAGGACCAGCCCACGGAATTGGCTGATCTGCTGGTTCGAATGTCCGACCTGATCTCCACGATCGATCCCGAATCGGTCAGTACCCTCTCCGAGACATTCGGGACGGCGCTGGACGGTGCGGGGCCGCAGATACAACAACTCATCGATGACGCCGGACGGCTCGTCGATATGCTGTCCACTCGTACACCCGCCGTCGCACGGATCGTGGAGAACGGGCTGCCGTTGCTCGAAACGCTGGCCGACCACAGTGATGCGATTCCGCGGTCGGCGCATGCATTCCGCAACGTGTCCGAGCAACTCGCTGCGAACGAGCCGTCGCTCGTCTACCTGATGGATCGATCACCTGAGGCTCTTGCGAGGGTGCAGCACCTGTTCGACACCAACCGCGACAACTTCGGCGGTCTACTCACCAACCTCGTGACCGTGTCGGGAACTCTCGACGACCGTCGGCCTGCGCTCGCTGCCGGACTCGAATCGATTCCGGCGGCACTGACGTCCCTGGGCTCGGTGGTGCACGGTGATCGCGCCGACTTCACTCTCGTCGGCACCCAGGGCCCGGTCTGCTATTACGACACGCCGCGGCGCGGTGTGGGCGACGAGAGCCCACGCGAACCGAACTTGTCGTTGTACTGCCCGCCGGGTGAGGAACTGGAGCAACGTGGTTCGCAAAATGCGCCGCGTCCCAATGATCTGGGACTCAGCGGCGCAACCACGCCGGGCAAGGTCACAGGCCCGCCCATGGTCGAGGATCCTGTCCTCATCCCTACGGGAGTGGAGGCACTGAATTACTGGAAGCGACTCCTGGAAGGAATCCGCAATGGCACTCTCGAGTGACGCGAACGCCGGGAAGCCCCCGGACGGCAGAAAGTCACTGCGTCGCGCAGTAGTGATGCTGGCCGTGGCGTCGTTGGTGCTCGCCGGTGTCGCGGGGTTCTTCGGGTACGAGTACTACCGGCACCAGCAGTTGGAAGATCTGCGCATGAGCGCATTGGACGCGGCGACCCAGTACACGATCGATCTCGCTACCTACGACTACGAGCAGCCCAACGCGAACCTGGACACGGTTGTGGCGCAGTCCACCTCGGAATTCGGCGAGAAGTATCGGGGTGTCGCGTCCGATCTGCAGAGCATTCTGGCGGAGGGAAAGGGCACCGCGATCGGCTCGGTTCCGTATGCGGGCCTGGTCTCACTCGATGACGAGAAGGCGGTGGTCGCTGTGTTCCTCGATCAAGAAGTGCACAACGTGATGGTCCCCGAGGGTCGCACGGACGCGAGCCGCATGGTCATCACGCTCGAGCGCTCGGACGATCGTTGGCTACTCGCAAGTGCGGACGCGAAATGACGGATCTGGGTATCAGGGACCTCTCGGCAGAGCCGGTGCTGCTCGGTGCAGGTGGGCGGGCAATCCTGTTGCAGGTGGCGAACCCGGGTGTGGGGCACGGGGTGGCCGAACACAGCGACTTCGCGTATCGGGCACTGGACCGACTCCAGGCCACGATGACCTACATCCTCATGGTGGCGCAGGGGACCGACGAGGAACGCGACCGCGCGGTCCGCGCGGTGAACCGGGCGCACGGACCGGTGCATTCCGGGGATGGTGCATCCGTTCCGTACAACGCATTCGATCCCGAGCTGCAACTCTGGGTGGCCGCAACTCTGTACGACAGCGCGGTTCACCTGTACGAGATGGTCTTCGGAGTGCTGTCCGAGGAAGATGCTGACCGGGTGTACCGCGAATATGCGGTGCTGGGCACGGCGTTGCAAGTACCCGAAGACCGGTGGCCGGCCGACAGGGCAGCCTTCCGCCGGTACTGGGATGAGCAGATCGAGTGCTTCGTGGTGGACTCCGCGGCTCGGCGGATTGCGCGTGATCTGTTCCGGCCGAAGGTCGCGCCGTTCTACCTTCGGATGTTGTTACCCGCCTACCGTGTGGTGACGACGGCCTTGCTGCCGCAGCAACTGCGGGAGCCGTTCGGATTGCCGTGGGATGCTCGGCGACAACGCGGATTCGACGCGTTCATGGCGGTGGTCCGGTTCGTGTACCCGAAGGTGCCCAAGCGAGTGCGTCGGCTACCGACGGACGTGGCCATGTGGGACATGCGGCGTCGTGCGGGCCTCGCGCAGTATCGGATGCCCACTCAGCGATCGTCGTGAACGAGCGCGTACCGGCGGCGACGGCACAGATCCCGATGACGAGCAGTCCGGCGAACCCGTGCCGCACACCCCGGCGATCACGTGGGTCGGGCACCGACGCAGGCACCTGAAGCAGCGTGGCATCGGCACCGGAAGGGAGAGGGCCGAGCGTGTCGAGGTGGAGGGCAAGGGGCAAGATGGGTGAAGATGACGGGGCGGGCACGGACGGGCACCTGTGACTGGGCGGTGTAGGAACCTTCATGATCTTCAGTTCGACCGTGCCCGCACCCGACAAGCGTCACCTTGGCGTGTCGCGCAACAAACCCTCAGGTCACAGTGTCATCAAACGACTTTGCCTCAGCTCTGGTGGGGAAGTTACCCAGATAAGGGTTACTCAATGATCCCGATGAGGAAGCGTCGTCAGGCGGTGACCGATCGTGAATAGCCTCAGTTCGAGTGACCGGCCGGTACGGTCGACGGCTCGCGCCATTGCGCTCTACGTCGCGATCAGCCTGGTGGCGGGCGTGCTTACCGCCTGGACGATCCACAGCACCGTCAGTCGGTCATGGCACGATTGCGGTGTAGCTGGACCCGGCGAGGGCATCACATTACTGCTGCTTTGGGTGCCGAATGCTCTCGTGGTCGCGCTGTGGTGGGGCACTCTTCTGACGACCAGTAGACGCTATCGAGGCAGGGTGCCTGAGATCGCCCGCATCGCCGCGACTTTCGCCTTGTGCTTGCTCGGCTCACTCGGACTTCTGTGGTTCATGATGTTCTGGCTACATGATCCCGGCCAGGCTGCCCGGATGCCAATATGCTCACCGGGGAATATTCCACCCTGGTGGCCGACTTGGCTGCCGGTTTAACCTCGATCTTTCGTGGGTCCCGCGTGCGGCCTCAGGGCCTCGGCAAAGTCGCATTTTGGCAGTAGTTTGATGGGGTGTTGGGGGTCTCTTGCGTTGTGACGCAGGGCTTTTGCGGCTCTTCCGAGTTAGCGCGCGGCGGTCAACTTCTGAAACAACTTCGCCCGTTGCTCATCGGTCAGCCGCTCGGCGGCCCGCAGCAGTCGGCGGCGGTTGATTCATTCGACGTCGCTCTTGCGGCCACGGCGGCCCCGTTGTGCCTGGGTGGCCCGTCGGCGGACGGTGTCGGCCATCTCGTTGGCTTTCTTGACCAGGTGAAACCGGTCGACGACCAGCTGCGCGTGCGGTAGCGCGTCGCGCACCGCCTTCGCGTAGACCGCGGACATGTCGATCGCGACATGAGTGATGCCGGCCTTCCACCGGTCGTCGCGCTCGCCGAACCAGTCGGTGACCACCCCCGAGGTGCGGCCGTTGACCTGTGCCAACAGACCCTGATTGCCGGTGGGGGCACCTCCCTGCACGGAGTGCTTGGGGGAATGTCGACCAGGCCGGTGTCCCACCGATCCACCCACGATCGTGTGCCGGTCTCCGGGCAGGTTTCCCATTTCGCCTTCCCCCGCCGGGTTTCGTCGATACCCAACACAAGCACGGGCTCGGTTCGGCGGCCAGCACCGGATCGGCGGTGACGACCACGGCACGGTGACAGGTGTTCCAGGTGCAGCCATACGCAGCAGCGACCGCCTTCACCGAGCAGTCGTCGTCGAGCACGGCGAGCGCCATCTCCGTCTTCGCTCGAGCTGTCACCCGCGCCCTGGGTGGGATCTGCGGTACCGATTCGGTGAAACTCTTCCGATCGCAGGAACTGTTTATGCACAGCCACTTCCGTTTGTGCCAGGCCATCAGCGGGCGGCCGGGACCGATCTTGATATCGCGTGGCCGGGTGACCACCCACCCCTTCGACCGCGTCGAGACGACCGCACACTTCGGGCATACGCCCACCCACTCCGGGGCGGTCGCAATGTGGACGGTGCGGGTTCCATCGTCAAGGACCTGGACGGACTCGACGGTGATGCCGTCGAGACCGAGCAGGCGTGAACTATCGTGGGGCATGCTCGCACCTTTGCTGCTGCTGGATGCGTAGAGAACACCCAGTTCACAAGGGCGCGAGCCTCAATCAATCACCGACACGATCCCGATCGGTCACACCAGACCCCCAACAAGTCGGAAGAGCCGAGTAACCCCTCCGGGACCGTGTGACATGCGCGGCGCTCGGGACACGACGACTCCGAGGGGCCACAACGCCTCATCTCCGGCACAACACCGCTTCCCCCGGCAGTCGCCGCGACCGAGGCGATGCGCACCGGAGGTCCGAAACAAGAATGCTCCGGCCCCACGGGGGTGGGCACCGGAGCAGGCGCAGCCGGGGGATCCGAGGGGATCGATGTGGCGGCGCAAGCGCACACGGTATGGCACCACCACAGCAGGATCCAGTCAGCTGAACAACGACAACAGCCCACCCGCGTCGACGATCTACTCCGCCAGCGGCGACGGATCCACCCACGGCGTCGTCCAGCGGGCCGGATCCCGCGATTGGCGCGCCTGCTCGACCAGCCGTCGGCTCTCCTGCTCGACCAGTTCCTGTGCGCGGGTCACCAGCTGGTACACCTCGTCGGTCACCTGCGAGTACAGCTCTTCGGTCAGTACGCGTGAGCCTTCCCGCTCCCGCTCCCACGCCTGCCGGATCGCCGAAACCACGGTCTCGTAGTCCGGCGTCGGGGCCGCTACGTCGTGGTCACCCTGGGCTGTATCAGGTTTCGGGTGGCGTGGTGTCGGTCTTCTTCAGGTGCCCGTACAGGGTGGTGCGGTGCACGCCGAGGAGTCTGCCGATCTGGGCAACGGCGTGTTCGCCGGCGTCGTAGAGGCGTTAGCTGCCGACTGGATCGAACAGTGTCGGGAGCGGCTGGAGTGGTGCGGGTCATACCGTGTCGGGGTGGGGCGCTACGGTCGCCGGCCAAACCGGGGGAGAGGAGATCAGTCGTTGGTGGCGGCAGAGAACCTGGGTGTTCATTGTGACAGGATTCACTAGCGTGATATTTGCACGTCCTGACCTGGTCGTTACCGAACGGCCTAACGACCGGGGGACGGACCTCAGCGCTTGTCGCAGGGACTGCAGATGGCCAGGCTCGACGTCATGACGATCACAGTGCTCCTCGCCGCCCTCCCCGTCCTTCTCTGCTCCATCGGCCATGCCGCCGCGGGGGGGGGGGGGGGGGGGGGCCCCCCCCCCCCCCCCCCCCCCCCCCCCCCCCCCCCGCGGCCGGCCCCACGGGGGCCCCCCCCCGGAGGGGGGGGGGGGGGGGGCCCCCCCCCCCCCCCCCCCCGCCGCGCCGACGCGATCATCGTGCTCCGGACCATCGTGCGACCGCGACAGGGAGATTCGTGATGACCGCCTCACGGACGCTGATGCTGATGAGGTCCCCCTCCCGAATGCGCGTGCTAGCACACGCGCATTCCGCAGGCCGGATCACGCGGTACGCACTCGCCCGCAAGGCCGCCAGCTCCTCGACACGCGCTGCCATCACGCGGATGGAGATGGAGATCGATGACCTCGTGCGCCTCGATCTCCTCTGGATGGCACCGGATGATCGCGGTCATCGCTTCGTCGGCGCGACAGGTTCAGGACGGACCGCTCTCATACGTGCGCGACACCGACTCCGTCTGCTGACGGGTGAGTAAATGGTCAGGTCCTTTTGGCGGCGTGTCGATAACAAGTTTGTGTCCAGACCGACGTATGAGGAACTCGCCGAACTGGATTCCGGTAGCAGATGACGGAGCAGGTCGATGCGCTATCCATGGTTCCTGTCACCGAGGGGTTGTGGAGGCACTGGCCTGGTAATCCGCCGATTCTGCCGCCCATTGCTACGGGAACCCCATCGTCGAGCACGGTTGCGGCCCTGGTCTCGTCAGTGCATCACGCCTCGTGCTCCGACATTGCGAGACGCCTCGGGATACGCGTACCGGTACGCATCGACGACGCCTTGCAGTTGGTGTTCGGGCCGGCTGGCGGCGCGCATGGTCGCGTTCGGGTGATGCGGTACGCGAGCGTCGATCGACGGCGCCGCCGACATCGCGTTGGCACCGCGGGTCCACACGTCGTCGACGACCATCACCGACCGGCCCGTCACATCGGCGGTGACCTCGAACCGTGTCGGATCGATCCGATGTTGTGCGACATCGACCGCGGTCCGGCGCAGCAACCCGGTGGCCCTGCCGTGGTTCCACGGCGCGTCCGCGATCATCGCCGCGAGGGGATGCCGGGTGCCGACGCGGTCACCGGAACCTCGCCAGGATGCCCAGTCGTTCACGGCGGGGAGGAATGGCGTCGAACATGTCGGACCCTTCTGTTGTGATGCTGGGGTGAGAACCGCATACAAGGTCCGGGCGCACCCGGACACCGAACAGGCGACGCTGCTGCGCCGCACGTTCGGCTGCGTGCGCCCGGTGTGGAACAGGACCCTCGCCGACCGGCAACGCCGGTTCACCACCGAACAGAAATCCACCTCGTACAAGGAAACCGACGCGGCGCTGGCCGCGTGGATGAAAACCGACGAACTGACGTTCCTGTCCGAGGTGTCGAGCGTGCAGCTGCAATAGACGCTGCGGCACCAGCACACCGCATTCCAGGAGTTCTTCACCGGCACCGCGAAGTACCCCCGGTTCAAGAACCGGCACGGACGGCAGTCGGCGCACTTCACCCGCTCGGCGTTCCGCATCAAGGCGGACGGACTCTGGCTGGCGAAGACCACCGCACCACTTCGGATTGTGTGGTCCTGGCCGGACATCGACCTCACCACCCTCGATCCGACGATGGTGATCGTCTCCTGCGAGCCGGACGGACGACGGTTCGTGACGTTCGCTGTCGACCAGCCCGACCCGGCGTCGCTGCCGGAGACCGGCGAGTCGGTCGGCGTGGACCTCGGCATCAAGGACTTCGCGGTGCTGTCTACCGGGGAACGCCGCCCGAATCCGAAGCACATGGCCCGCCACGAACGCGGTCTGCGATGCCCTGCGACAACTACGGCACGAACAAGACCCCTGCGGTCCGCAAATGGCTTGCGGCGCATCCACGTTTCCACATGCATTTCACCCCGACCAGCTCGAGTTGGATGAATCAGGTCGAACGTTGGTTCGCGGAAGTCACCCGCGAACTACTCCACCGCGGCCACCACACCAGCGTTCAATCCCTCGAGCGAGACATCCGCGGTTGGGTCGCGGCGTGGAACGAGGATCCCAAGCCGTTCATCTGGACCAAGACGGCCGAGGAGATCCTAGAATCCCTCGGACGACTACTTAAACGAATTAACGGCGTGGGACACTAGTTGATCGAATCGGGCTGACCGGATCAATCGGCATCGTCGGGGATGCGCTCGGACGGGCTTGACTGGTTCATCAGTGGCCAGATGAGGTCGACGAGCTTGTCCGCATAGTCGGTATCGGGACGGTCGTGTAGTACCAGGAATCGGTAGTAGATCGCACCCCACACTATGTCCATCAGCGTGTCCAAATCGACGTCGGACCTTACCTGGCCTGTGGCAGTTCCGCGGTTGAGCACCTCGCGCGTTGCTTCACGGCGCGCCTGGACGAACTGCTCTGCAAGAGATGTGGCCAGAGGTTGGTCGAATCGACTTTCGGAGACCAGGTCCAGGTACGCCGCGCCGGCTTCGCTGCGAAAGTAGTCGACCACGCCTCGCGCTTCGTCGAGAACGTCCTGCTTGGTCTCCCCGGCATGTCCGAAGTCTGGATAAGACCCGTCGATGGAGTTCACGGCGTCAAACAACAGCGCTGCCTTGTTGGGCCACCACCGGTAGATGGTGGTCTTTCCAACGCCCGCCCGAAGTGCCACAGAGTCGAGGGTCAGGTGCCGAAAACCGACCTCACGTAGTTCGTCGTAGGACGCTTTCAAGATCGCGGAGCGAGCCTTCTCGCTCCGTGGCCGTCCTCGCCGCCCAGCCGAAGTAGCTGTTTTTCTGCTGTTCATGCGCCGCTCCCTCGTCTCGTGTTGACATAAACGATATGTCACGTAGCGTTATTCGCGTAAGCGGGTCCCAGGGTTGGGTATTCGCCGAAGATGGGGTCAATGGGGGGATTCGTATCTGCTTTTCGTCGAGCGCCTTCTCGCCTACCGGATGAACCGAGCGGCCCTGCTCCCTTCATCGACGACAACTCTCAAACCACTGGATCTGTCAACAAGTAACAGAGGGGCTCACATGACCAAGAAAGTTCTGTTCGCGCTCACCAATCACGACCAGCTCGGCGATACTGGACGTCGCACCGGCGCTTACGCACCCGAATTCGCCTATCCAGCAGAGGTGTTCGAGCGTGAGGGATTCGACATCGCCTTCGTTTCCGTGAGCGGGGGAGATGTACCGCTCGACGGAATCGAGGACGGCGATACCATCACCCATAGGTTCCTGAGCCGTGACGATGTACAACGTTCGCTGAAGAGCACGCCCACCCCGAGCGACCTCGACGCCAGCGAGTACGACGTCATCTACTACGCCGGCGGTCACGGAACGATGTGGGACTTTCGGGACTGCGCACCATTGGCAGCGCTCGCGGCGGCGATCTATGAGAACGGCGGAATCGTCGCGGGCGTATGCCACGGACCCGCGGGTCTGGTGAACATCAAACTGTCCGACGGTCAGTACCTCGTCGACGGTAAGGGAGTCTCGTCCTTCACGAACGAAGAAGAGGCAGCGGTAGGTCTGAGTGAGACCGTGCCATTCCTGCTCGAAGACGCTCTCGAGGAACGGGGCGCCAGGCACACCAAGGCAGAGAATTTCGCCGAGTACGCCGTCGCCGACGGTCGGCTGATCACAGGCCAGAATCCCGCATCGGCTGCAAAGGTCGCAGAGTTGACAGTAAGTGCACTCAGTGGCTGACGACCGAATTGTCCCTCGCCCCAGTGCCCAGGGCACTCACGGAAGGTTCCACCGCGCATGACCGCGACCACTTCCTCACCCCCCAGCGACACGGAATCTCAACAATCATTTCCCTTGGGAAAACTGATTGTCCTCGCGGTCGCCGGAGTCATGACCATGCTCACTGAAACCGTGCCGGCAGGTTTGCTCTCGACCATCGGCGACGATCTCGTCACCAGCCCATCCCTGACCGGGCAGTTGCTTACCGCATACGCTGCGGCCTCGACTCTTGCGGCGATCCCATTGGTGGTCGTGACCGCCAAATCGTCCCGCAAAACGCTGATTATCGTAACCATTGTCTGCGTTGCGGCCGCCAATCTCGTTACCGCGATCTCGCCGGAACTGTGGGTAGCGATTACCGCCCGCGTCGTCGGTGGGGCTGGCGCGGCCCTACAGTGGGCTCTGTTAGCAGGATTCGCAATGCGACTGGTCGCTCCAGCACGGCAAGGGCGTGCACTGTCGATCTCCATGGCCGGGATTCCACTCGCCCTGGCAGTCGGCGTGCCACTCGGTGCGGCGTTGGGCGACTTGACCTCGTGGCGATCGGTATTCGCGGGGATGGCTGTTGTCGGCGTGTTACTGGCAGCGTCTGCTGCGGCCCTCCTTCCCGACCAATCCGCCCAGGCGGCAGCCACAACATCACTCACGCGGACTCTCGAGATTCCAGGCCTAGTACCAGTACTGTTGTGCGCCGGAGCCTTCCAGCTCGGCCACATGAATCTGTACACTTACGTCGCCCCTCTTCTCACCGGAAAGGGTGGGGGGCTTCCAGTGAGCGCTTTCCTTCTGATCTTGGGCGTTTCGGCAGTGGTGGGACTGTTCCTGACCGGGATTCGTATCGATCGCGCCCTCGCTGGAGTGACATTCGCCGCGATGGGACTGTTCGCTGCCGGCATGCTTGTTGTTGCAGTGAGCGGGTCATCACCGGCACTCGTCGCTGCGGCGATCGTGTGGGGCCTCGGGCTCGGCGCCGCCCCAACAGCATTTCAAACGGCATGCGCCCGTGTGGCCGGACCATTGGTGGACCGGGCGCAGTCCATGCTCGTCACCATCTTCAACGCTGGCATGGCGCTCGGATCAGCGATCGGCGGATTGATGCTCGCGCGTACCGGCAACCCTGACGTCCTGGCCTGGGTCTCATGCATCGTGTTCGTCGCCGTTGTTGTGTTGCTCGCGGCAACGCGACAGCGTTCGCTTCCTGCCAGCGCCGCTGAACTGGTGAGCGAGGAGACGAAACTGTGACCGAATCCGAGGTGAACGACCTACGGGAGTCCAGCTTTTATCATGTGTGCTTCACGGTTCCCGACCTGTCAGAAGCGATGATGGAACTATCGGAGCTGGTCGGGGTGACGTGGGGTGAACCCACCCGGTCCAGGTTGGGTCCATGGCCCTACGAGCTGGTGTTCTCCGCCCAGCAGCCGTACATCGAGTTGGTCAGTAGCGTCGAAGGCTCACCCTGGTACTCCGAGACGCCGGGATTTCATCATCTCGGATGGTGGTCGAACTGCTTGGATCGGACTCTGGCGGACTGGTCCGACCGCGGCACCGACCTGTTCTTCGATGGCCGCGACCACGGTCGCCGCTTCGGATACGTCGACGCCCCTGCCTCCGGAGTGCGGCTCGAAGCCGTGGACGTGGCGCAACGTGCTGGGTTCTTGGATCGCTGGCGTACCGACTGAAGATCCCAAGACGTAACCTCGGGGTCTCGCGCTCTCATTTCTATTGAACTGCGCCGAACACGTCCAACATCCCGTCGACGGATGCGTCCCAACCGAATTGCTCGGCTCTCGACCTGGACGACTGGCGTCGGGCGGGCAGTTCGAGGACGCTGCTGACGGCGTCCGCGAACGCGGCCCCATGGTTGTGTGCCACCGCACCGCAGTCCGAGGTGATGATTTCCGTCAACGCCGACGACCGCGAAGCGATCACGGGGGTTCCGGCGGCCAGCGACTCCAGCGCAGAAAGACAGAAGGTTTCGTGCGGTCCGGGAGCGAGCGAGACGTCGGCGGAAGCGAAGAGTGATGCCAGTGTGTCCTTGTCGTCGATGAACCCGGTGAAGTGGACCGGTAGCCCTTGCGCCCGGTGTTGCAGGCTCTGGCGTCGTGGCCCGTCACCGGCGATGACGAGACGGGTGTCGTGGCCCTGGCGAATCAGGCGACGCAGCGTGTCGATGCTGCGGTCCACCTGCTTCTCGACCGACAGGCGACCACAGTGCAACAGCAGGTGTTGCGACGGGTCCGCGTATTCACTGCGCAGGGAATGGTCGTGCTTGACCGGATGGAACATGGTCAGGTCCACGCCCAGCGGGACACGGAACAGGTTCGGTGCGCCGATACGGGTGAACTCGTCGCCGGCGAACTCGGTGGTGCAGATCACGGCGTCGTACTGCTGCGCCATCCGCCGATTCGCGATATCCGCCCAGGTCCGCGCCACCGGGCGTGGGGTGACCTGGCCGATGAGCCGGTCCAATCGCTCGTGCGACACGACCACGCTCCGGATGCCACGTCGGGCAGCCCACCTGCCGAAGCCGCGGAGCGTGAGCCGGTCGGATACCTCGAGCACGTCCGGCCGCAGCCCCGCCACGACGTCCGCAACCCGCCGGGGATCGATCACGCGGTAACCACCGGTGGCGGGGAGGGTCGGCGCGCGGCGGGTGATGCGCAGGACCCCACTGGGCATCTGCTCCTCGGCGTCCTGGTTCCCGGGAACGACGAGTATCACCTCGTGCCCGCGTGCGACGTATCCGGCGCCCCAGTTGTGCAGGGCGGTTCGCAATCCGCCGGATCGGGGGCCGTAGAAGTTCGCGAGTTGGACGATGCGCACACGGTCCATAGGGGCCCGTGTCGATGGCAGGCGGCGCAACTCGGTGCGTCGCCGCAGTGAACTCCGGGCCAACCCTCACCGTCTCCGGTGTCCGTTTCGGGCAGCTAGGACCACCGGAAACGCGAACCTGGGGGACAGTCGCCTACCCTGGTTGCTCGTGACCGCTGCAACAACAGAGACCACCGCCTCCACGTACGACCTCATCGTCGTCGGATCCGGGTTCTTCGGGCTGACCATCGCCGAGCGTGCCGCCACCCAACTGGGCAAGCGGGTGCTCGTGCTCGACCGTCGCCACCACCTCGGCGGAAACGCCTACTCGGAGGCCGAGCCGGAGACCGGTATCGAGGTGCACAAGTACGGTGCG
The DNA here is from genome assembly GCF_055231015.1 of Rhodococcus quanlei. Taxonomy (NCBI): domain Bacteria; kingdom Bacillati; phylum Actinomycetota; class Actinomycetes; order Mycobacteriales; family Nocardiaceae; genus Rhodococcus; species Rhodococcus quanlei. The sequence continues at coordinate 203,598 of NZ_JBUYWD010000005.1, forward strand.
CACCTGTTCCACACGTCCAACCAGAAGGTGTGGGACTACGTCACCCAATTCACCGAGTTCACCGGGTATCAGCACCGCGTGTTCGCGCTGCACAAGGGACAGTCGTACCAGTTCCCGATGGGGCTCGGCCTGATCTCCCAGTTCTTCGGCAAGTACTACAGCCCCGACGAGGCGCGCGCGCTCATCAAGGAGCAGTCCGCCGAGTTCGACTCGAAGGACGCGGCCAACTTCGAAGAGAAGGCGATCTCACTGATCGGCCGCCCACTGTACGAGGCGTTCATCAAGGACTACACCGCCAAGCAGTGGCAGACCGACCCGAAGAATCTGCCGGCCGGGAACATCACCCGGCTGCCGGTGCGGTACACCTTCGACAACCGGTACTTCAACGACACGTACGAGGGCCTGCCCGTCGAGGGCTACACGAAGTGGCTCGAGAACATGACCGTCGACGAGAAGATCGACGTGCGGCTGAACACCGATTGGTTCGACGTCCGTGACGAACTACGCGCAGGGTCCCCGGACGCTCCGATCGTCTACACCGGTCCGCTCGATCGCTATTTCGACTATGCGGACGGCGAGCTCGGCTGGCGCACCCTCGACTTCGAAACCGAAGTATTGAGCGACTGCGGCGACTTCCAGGGCACACCGGTGATGAACTACAACGACGGCGACGTCTCGTTCACGCGTATCCACGAGTTCCGCCACTTCCACCCGGAGCGGGACTACCCGAAGGACAAGACCGTCATCATGCGGGAATTCTCGCGTTTCGCCGAGAGCGGTGACGAGCCGTACTACCCGATCAACGCTTCCGACGACCGCGAGAAGCTGGCCGCGTACCGGGCACGGGCGAAGCAGGAAACCGCTGACGCGAAGGTGCTGTTCGGTGGCCGCCTGGGCACCTACCAGTATCTGGACATGCACATGGCGATCGCCAGTGCGCTGTCGATGTTCGACAACACTCTGCGCCCGCACTTCGAGACCGGGGCGGCGCTGGCCGGGGACGCCGAATGAGCGCGCGGCATCTGCTGGACGCAGACGAGGTCGACGAACTCGAGTACAACGGTCTCGAGTACAAGGGCAAGGCGCTGCTGCAGCGGGTCATCCTGGCGCGGGCTGGGGAACCTCTCGATGTGCGCACGCTGTACGTGGAGGAATCGCGGACCAACAGTCGTCGTGCTCACTCGTTGTCGCGGACGTCGCTGTCCGTCGGTGCGGAGTCCGAGGTCTCGTTCTGCTCCTACTTCAACGCGTTCCCGGCCAGCTATTGGCGTCGATGGAGCACCCTCGACTCGGTGGTGCTGCGCCTGTCCCTGACCGGCCACTGCCGGGTGGACGTCTACCGCTCCAAGGCCGACGGCTCCCGCATCCACGTCGAAGGTCGTGAGTTCGAGGACGGCGACATCGACCTCGAGTTCGAGGTGGGATTGCAGCCGTTCGAGGACGGCGGCTGGATCTGGTTCGACATCACCACCGACTCCGAAATGGTTCTCGAGAGTGCCGGTTGGTATGCGCCGGTCGAGGCGCCGGGTGAGGGCCGGGTCGCTCTCGGCATCCCCACCTTCAACCGCCCCACGGATGCGGTGAAGGCGTTGACGGCACTGGCCTCCGACGAACTCGTGCTCGGCGTGCTGGATGCGGTGATCATGCCCGACCAGGGCACCCGGAAGGTGAAGGACGAGCCAGGGTACGCCGAGGCCGCCGCGGCCCTCGGCGACCGTCTCGCCATCCACGATCAGCCCAACATCGGCGGATCGGGTGGATACAGCCGGATCATGTACGAGGCGCTCGAGACCACAGACAGCCCCTACATCCTGTTCATGGACGACGACATCGAGATCGAACCCGACTCGATCCTGCGGGCGCTCGCCCTGTCCCGGTTCGCGAAGTCCCCGATGCTCGTCGGCGGACAGATGCTGAACCTGCAGGAACGCAGCCACCTGCACACGATGGGTGAGGTGGTCGACCGCTCGGTCGTGATGTGGACGGGCGCACCGAACGCCGAGTACGACCACGACTTCTCCAAGTACCCGCTCAGTGATCGAGAGAACTCGAAGAACCTGCACCGCCGCATCGACGTGGACGGCAACGGCTGGTGGATGTGCATGATCCCGCGTGTGTGCGCGGAAGAGATCGGTCTTCCGATGCCGCTGTTCATCAAGTGGGACGACTGGGAATTCGCCCTGCGCGCGAAGGCTGCCGGCTACAACACGGCCACCATCCCCGGTATCGCGATCTGGCACATGGCCTGGACGGACAAGGACGACGCCATCGACTGGCAGGCGTACTTCCACCTGCGTAACCGGCTGGTCGTCGCCGCCCTGCATTTTCCGGGAAGCATCAAGGGTGTCGTGGTCAGCAGCGCGAAGGCCACGATCAAACACCTGCTGTGCCTGGAGTACTCCACGGTTGCCATTCAGAACAAGGCGATCGAGGACTTCCTCGCCGGCCCCGACCACATCGCCGACCAACTCGCCACCGCGCTCGGTGACGTCCACGCGATGCGCAAGGAATTCCCCGACGCCGTGGTCCTGAAATCCTCGACCGAACTGCCGCTGCCGTCCGGTGCAGGTGTGGGTGCGGTGGCCGAACCCGCCAACCCGCTGTCGAAGATGGTCCGCCTGGCCAAGGGACTCGTGCACAGCGTGCGTCCGGCAGACGACCAGCACCACGAGCGTCCGCAGCTCAATGTGCCCACCCTCGACGCGCGCTGGTTCCTGCTGTCCCAGGTCGACGGCGTAACCGTCACCACCGCGGACGGACGCGGCGTCGTCTACCGCAAACGCAACCCCAAGCAGGCCTACGAACTTCTCGAGAGGGCAACCGAGCTGCGCCGTGAACTGATTCGGCGTTTCCCGGAGGTCGCCAACCAATACCGGAGTGCCGCACCCGCACTGACCAGCAAGGAGAGGTGGGAAAGTGTCTTCGGTCTTCGATAGAGCAGCTTCGCGGGAGGTGCCGATCCTGGGTGCGGTGCAATCGACCATCGCATCGAAACCGGGTGTCGTCTCCGCCGCACGGGGCATGTCCCACTTCGGTGAGCACGCACTCGGCTGGGTCGCCGTCGCCGGTGCCGGTGCCCTGCTCGACAAGCCGCGCCGCCGGAAGTGGGCAGGAGTGGCCGTGGGTGCCGTCGGTGCCCACGCCGCGTCGATCGTGGTCAAGCGCGTCGTTCGCCGGCCCCGTCCCGTCGACCCGTCGATCCAGGTCAACGTATCGACACCGAGCAAATTGAGCTTCCCGTCGTCGCACGCCACGTCGACAACCGCGGCGGCTGTACTGCTCGGCCGACTCACCGGGCTACCCTTGCCTGCGGTATTGGTACCGCCGATGCTGCTCTCACGGCTCGTCCTGGGAGTGCACTACCCGACAGATGTGCTCGCCGGTTCCGCGCTGGGGGCTGTGTCTGCGGCGGCCGTATTGAGGGCCGAGAAGAAGTTTGGAGAGAAATGAGCGAGGAACCGGCTGTCGTCAGCGGACCCCCGAAGTCACTGGCCAGCGGCATCGTCAAGGCGATGCGTCCGCGCCAGTGGGTCAAGAACGTTCTCGTCCTCGCTGCTCCGATCGCCGCAGGCACCGCAACCCAAGGTGAGGTACTGCTGCCGGTCGCACTGGCATTCGTGGTGTTCTGCCTCGCAGCGTCCGGTATATACCTGGTCAACGACGCCATGGATGTCGAGGCCGATCGAGCCCACCCGACGAAGCGCTTCCGGCCGATCGCAGCGGGTGTGCTTCCGGTCAAGACCGCCTACCTGATGTCGTTGGGTCTCATAGCCGCTTCGATCGGACTCTCGTTCATCGCGAACTGGCAGCTCGCCGTCACCATGGCCGTGTACATCGGTATCCAGTTGGCGTACTGCTTCGGGCTCAAACACCAGGCTGTGCTCGACATCTGCATCGTCTCGTCCGGCTTCCTGCTGCGTGCGATCGCCGGTGGTGTGGCCGCCGAAATCGCGCTGTCCCAGTGGTTCCTGCTGGTCATGGCATTCGGTTCGCTGTTCATGGCGGCCGGTAAGCGGTACGCAGAGCTGCAGCTGGCAGAACGGACCGGCGCGAAGATTCGCAAATCGCTCGAGAGTTACACCACCACTTACCTGCGTTTCGTGTGGACACTGAGCGCGACCGCTGTGGTGCTCTGCTACGGACTGTGGGCGTTCGGTGAGGACGCAGTCAAGGAGACGAACTGGTACGCCATCTCCATGGTTCCGTTCACCATTGCGATTCTGCGGTACGCGGTCGACGTCGATGGTGGCGAGGCGGGTGAGCCGGAGGAGATCGCGCTCGGAGACCGGGTGCTCCAACTCCTCGCGATAGCGTGGATCGGAGTAGTCGGTGTCGCTGTCTACCTCGTCTGAGTCGGCAGCTGGCTCACCAGAATCGATAGGGGACAAGAAAGGCGTGGATTCGTCCGCTCGAAAGCCTGCCGAGACCACCCAGTCGGCCGTCGTGTCGCGGGTGGTCTTCCTCGGTGGTGTCGCGGTGGCATCGGCGCTGATGTTCCTGGGCGCCTGGGAGCGCCGGTGGATCGCGGACGACGGCCTGATCGTGCTGAGAACGGTTCGAAACCTCCTGGCCGGCAACGGTCCAGTCTTCAATGCAGGTGAACGCGTCGAGACCAACACGAGTACCGCCTGGACGTACATCGTCTACGCGTTCAGTTGGCTCACCGAGATTCGGCTCGAATACGTGGTGCTCACCATCGCGCTGGTGTTGTCGACGTCCGCGATTGCGCTGGCCATGTTCGGCACGGCTCGTCTGTATCGCGGAACGGCCTTCGGTGGGAGTGGCCCGCTTCTGCTGCTGCCCGCCGGGGTGCTCGTGTACATCGCGGTGCCCCCGGCCCGAGACTTTGCTACGTCCGGTCTCGAAACCTGCCTCGTCCTCTTCTGGATCGCGCTGCTGTGGTGGATGCTCGTCCGGTGGGCGGGCAACGCAGGCGCTTCTACCAGTGAGCCGTCGACCACCGAGATCCTCACCATCTCGTTCTTCGCCGGTCTGGGTCCGCTGGTGCGACCCGAACTGGCCGTGCTCTCGGTGCTCGCCCTGGGCATGATCTTCTTGGCGCCCGGTACGACGTGGAAGGTTCGTACTGCGATGGTCGCCGTCGCGGGTGTGGTGCCGGTCTTCTATCAGATCTGGCGGATGGGCTACTACGCCCTCCCGTATCCGAACACCGCTGTGGCCAAGGACGCCGGCGGAGCCAAGTGGGCACAGGGGCTCGCCTATCTGTGGAACCTCATCGGCCCGTACCTATTGTGGCTGCCCCTGTTGTTGCTGCTCATCGGCGCCGGCATCATCTGGGGTACACGCGCAACCACGACCCGAGCGAACACGACGGCAGCCGTGACGGGCCCGTTGTGGCCGCGTCGGCGAGCGAAGCTGCGCACTCCGGCCGCCGTGGTCACGTTCATGCTGCTCAGCGGTGTGATTTTGGGTGTGTACTCGGTTCGCGTCGGTGGTGATTTCATGCACGGCCGGGTCCTGCTACCGACTCTGTTCTGTCTGATGGTTCCTGTCGCGGTGATTCCGATGCGCCTGCCGTCCTGGGGGCGTAACCGCGGCACGTTCGCATTTGCCGGGCTCGCCGTGGTGTGGGTGGGCACCGTGGTGTGGGCGGCGTTCGCGGCCAATACGACCGGCATGCCCGAGGGGGCCGTCGTGGGACGGTCGGGCATCGTGGACGAACGGGCCTTCTACGTTCTCAACACCGGTCACGAGCATCCGATTCTCGCCGACGACTATCTCGATTATCCCCGTATGCGGGCAATGGTCCAGACGATTGCGGACACCCCGGACGGCGGGTTGCTCCTGCCGGCGTCGGACTACACGTACTGGTTCGTGGTCCCGCCGCCGTTGCCGATTCCCGAGGGCGGCGCCGGTCATACCGTGTACTTCCTGAATCTCGGTATGACCAGTATGAACGTGGGACTCGACGTGCGGGTGCTCGACCAGATGGGGCTCGCTTATCCCCTCGCTGCGCACACCGAGCGCTTGGAGGACGGCCGGATCGGGCACGACAAGGACCTGTACCCGGACTGGGTCGTGGTCGACACCGGCATGGTGGACCGGCACCCGTGGCTCCCGTTCTTCATGGACGAGGAGTGGATCGACGAGGCACGCGTCGCGATCGGCTGCCGGCAGACACAGGAGCTGCTTGCCTCGTATCGATCCGATCTGACGTGGGCGCGGTTCAAATCGAATCTCTTGAACTCTCTCGAGCTGGCGAGTTACCGGTTCGAACGTGTGCCGGAGTACGAGATCGAACGATGCGATCTCGTCCCTCCACATCCGCGGCCGGGCGGATGATTCGTACATCACGGGCGTATAACTCGGTCTCATTTGTGTAACGGTGGTGCGATTCGGCACGATATATCGCAAGATGAGTCGTCGGTGGCAAGACTCCCGAAGTCAACGCCTCCGAAGTCTCTGAGTGATCAACGGCTTGTAATCAACGGCTGAACCCGTGTGCCGCAGATGAAGAGAGAGAAGTATTCATGCGCTTAGCCAGACCCAGGTTGTCTGCCCGCTTCAAGCAACGGTTGATGGGAATTGGTGCAGCGGCACTTGTTCTTCCCGTGGTGGGCGGTCTCGGAGGAGGCGCCCTTGCCACGGCAGCACCCGCGAAGACGGCGCCGGCCGGCGGCTACCAGGAGCTGATGGTGCCCTCGTCGATGGGCGATATCAAGGTCCAGGTCCAGTGGGCGTCGCGCGGCGGAAACGCTGCCCTGTACCTGCTCGACGGACTGCGTGCCCGTGACGACGCCAACGCATGGTCCTTCGAGACGAATGCCATGGCGCAGTTCGCCAACGACAACGTCACGCTCGTCATGCCGGTCGGCGGCAAGTCCAGCTTCTACACGGACTGGTACGCGCCCAGTAACTTCAACGGCCAGGAGATCACCTACAAGTGGGAGACCTTCTTGACGGAGGAGCTGCCCGCCTATCTTGCCGGATTCGGGGTCTCTCCCAACAACAACGCCGTGCTCGGTCTGTCGATGGGTGGCAGTGCCGCGCTGACGCTCGCCGCGTACCACCGCGATCAGTTCAAGTTCGCCGGCTCGCTGTCGGGTTACCTGAACATCTCGGCGCCCGGTATGCGTGAGGCCATCCGCATCGCGATGCTCGACGCCGGCCGCTACAACGTCGACGCGATGTGGGGCCCGCCGTGGAACCCCGCATGGTTGCGTAACGACCCGTTCGTGTTCGCGCCGCGGCTCGAAGGTCTGTCGATGTTCATCTCGGCAGCGAGCGGTATCCCCGGAGAGTACGACGATCCGTCGTCGGTCATCGACTACTACAACACCGCAAACGGTATGGCGCTCGAGGCGCTCGCACTCGCGAACACCCGTGCTTTCCAGGTTCGCCTCGCGACCCTGGGTATCGACGCCAACTTCGACTTCCCGGCACGGGGTACGCACTCGTGGAAGTACTGGGAAGCCGAGCTGTGGAAGGCGCGTCCGCAGATCCTGGACGCCCTGAACGCCTGGTGAATTCGCCATAACCCTGGCGAATCCCCACATTCTGGACACCGGGGATATGCAATGAACTGAATAGTCGGTAGGGTAACCCCGGTCAAGACGCCACCCGCGCAGTCTCAGCTGCGCGGGTGGCGTCTGTACTGAGAAGTTCTCGCGCCCGTTGGGCGCCGGCAGACCTATCGGGAAGGCAAGGAAACGCATGCGAGTTGGAGGCTCCACGAGAAGAGGCGGGTGGCTACGTAAAGTCGCTGCCGCCGTCGCATTGGCAGTTGCCGTGCCTCTCGGTGTCACGATGGTCGGCGGCGGTGCCACTGCATCCGCCGCATTCGACCCCAATGCCCAGGACTTCTGGGTCGATTCCCAGATGGGACCGATCAAGAGCCGTATCTGGCGAGCAGCCGACGGAAACACCGATCGAGTGGTGTACCTCCTCGACGGACTCCGCGCACAGGACGACCTGAACGGCTGGGAGATCAACACGGACGCCGGGCCGTTCCTGGCGAGCCAGAACATCAACGTCGTTCAGCCGGTCGGCGGCAAGTCGAGTTTCTACTCCGACTGGATCTCCAAGTCGACCTTCAACGACCAGGAAACCGTCTACACATGGGAGACGTTCCTGACGACGAAGCTGCCGGACGCACTGAAGGCGCGTCTCGGTTTCTCCGACACCGACAACGGCATCGTCGGCCTGTCGATGGGCGGAAGTGCTGCGCTCACCCTCGCGGCGTACCACCCGGACCAGTTCAACTACGCCGGCTCGCTGTCGGGTTACCTGAACATCTCGGCGCCCGGCATGCGTGAGGCCATCCGTATCGCGATGCTCGACGCCGGCCGCTACAACGTCGACGCGATGTGGGGCCCGCCGTGGAACCCGGCGTGGCTGCGTCACGACCCGTTCGTGTTCGCGCCGCGGCTCCGTGACAACGGCACCCGCCTGTGGGTCTCGGCCGCCAGCGGTATCCCCGCGCCCGGTGGACGCGTTCCGACCAAGTTCATGGACGTGTTCAACGACGCCAACGGTGCGGCACTCGAAGCCCTGTCCCTGGCCAACACCCGCGCTTTCCAGGTGCGGATGGCCTCGATCGGTGCCGACAACGTCACCTACAGCTTCCCGCCGCGCGGCATCCACTCGTGGCGCTACTGGGAAGAGCAGATCCACCTCATGGCCGAGGACCTCAGCAACACGATCGGCTGATCCAGGCATGACGATTCGCCCCGGCAGCGTTATTCGCGCCGGGGCGAAGTGCATCCGGGTGAGCGGCCGTAAAACGTGATCTGCGACAAAAGCACCACCGGCACCAGCGCGGCAACACCACTCGCCCTGATTTTGCGTGTACAAAGAACCCGAAAGTGAGGTCTCGTGTTCGTCGGGCCTCGACGCGCAGGTTGCGCTCTGACGGCCTGGATGCGCAGAAAGTGAGTGGAATTGATGCGGCACCTCGGAAGGCGGGCACTCGCCTCTCTTGCAGCGGTTCTGGTGCTTCCGGTGGCTGTCGGCCTCACGTCGACCGCCGTCGCGACGGGTGCTCCGGCCGCTCAGGCGGCACCGGTTGCCACCCAGGCGCCCACGGGTGCGACCGTTCACCACGTCGACTGGTTGTCCGACCGCCGCGTGGCTGTCTGGGTCAACTCGCCCTCGATGGGTGTGCCCATCCAGGTGCAGATCCTGCTGGCGCGTGACTGGAACCTGAAGCCGGATGCGAAGTTCCCGGCAGTGTTCATGCTGGACGGGCTCCGCGCGCAGGACCACGAGAACGGCTGGACGATCGAAACGGACGCCGTCGAGTACTTCGCGGACAAGAACGTCAACGTCGTTCTGCCCGTGGGGGGCCAATCCAGCTTCTACACGGACTGGCTGGATCAGAACAACGGCCACAGCTACATGTGGGAAACGTTCCTGACCAAGGAACTGCCGCCGATCCTCGAGGGGCAGTGGCGCACCACGCAGGAACGTGGCGTCGTCGGTCTGTCGATGGGTGGCACCGCCGCCATGACGCTGGCCGCACGTAACGAGGGCTTCTTCAGCTTTGCCGCGTCGTTGTCCGGCATTCTCACCACCACATCCCTGGGCATGCCTCAGGCGGTCCAGTACGCGATGATGGACGCGGGTGGGTTCGACGCGGAAGCCATGTGGGGCCCGCCGTCGAACCCCGCATGGGATGCGCACGATCCGTACCTGCTGGCAGAGAAGCTCGACGGCGTGAGCCTGTACATCTCGAGCGGCAGCGGAACCACCGGCCGATTCGACGAGCCGTCGGGCATTCCCGGAGTCAGCACCAACTACGCGGGCATGGGCCTCGAGATCCTGTCCCGTCTCACGTCGCAGGCATTCGCCACCAAGCTGAACAAGCTCGGTATCCCAGCGCAGGTCAACTACCGTCCGTCGGGCACGCACAGCTGGCCGTACTGGGAATTCGAGCTGCATCAGTTGTGGCCGCAGCTTGCCCACACGCTCGGCGTGGAGGTCGACAAGCCCGCATGCAACGTCGCGGGGGCAATCGGCGGCGTTGCGAACGCCAACCCGTGGCTCGGTGACTGCCTGACACCGGAGTACCCGGTCGCCGACGGCGTCGTTCAGGACTTCCGTTTCGGGCGCGTCTTCAGCAAGGGTGGACAGGCCCAGCCGGTGGCGGGCGTCATCGCCGGCGCGTACCAGGCGGCCGGCGGTCCGGCGGGGCCGCTCGGATTCCCGACCACGCCGGAACTGGGCACTCCCGACGGACGAGGCCGCTTCAACCACTTCGAACACGGCTCGATCTACTGGACACCGCAGACCGGTGCACATGCGATCCGCGGTGCGATTCTCGACGAATGGGCCCGACAGGGTTGGGAAGCCGGGCCCCTCGGTTACCCGGTCGCGGACGAGGTGCCTACGCCCGGCAAGCCCGGCGCGGTACAGGGCTTCGAGATCGGCGCCATGTATTCCAGTCCCGAGGCCGGCACACACGCCGTGCAGGGAATGATCATGGGCAAGTACGGCGAACTCGGCTACGAGGGCGGCTGGCTCGGATTCCCGAAGACCAGCGAGATCCCCACCCGCGACCTGGGTCGCTTCAACGAGTTCGAGGGCGGCAACATCTACTGGAGCCCACTGTCGGGTGCGTGGGCGATCGAGAACGGTCCGATCTTCGACGCCTGGAAGAGTGTGGGCTACGAAGCCGGTCGACTCGGCTACCCGATCAGTGACAAGTTCGCGATCCCCGGTGGTGTTCAGCAGAACTTCCAGTTCGGTTTCATCACCGTGATCGACAGCAAGGCCCAGGTTCACTAGGTCTTGTAGCGCAGTCTTGTAACGCAAGCTTGTGGTGCAGGGCGAGTGTGGGCGGCAGCGCGAAAGCTGCCGCCCACGCTGCGTCTGTACCCTGTTGGTCGACACACGACTTGGACACAAGGACGGAAATTCATGCCGCAGTTCACCCGCACCCGCATCAATCTCGTTCGCGCTCTTGCCGCGAGCGCGCTCACCGTTGCGGTGGGAGGTTCTTTGGTTGCGTGTGGCAGCGACGATTCCACGGTGTCGTCCACACCCGAAACCACGGCAGCCGAGGTCACCTCGCAGCCGGAAGAGTCGCCTGTGGAAGGCGGCGACGAGGCGCAGGCGCAGGGCGAAGAAAAGGAGACCGAGCAGCCCGTCACGAAGCCGAGCGAAGCCGCGACAGCACCCCCGGAGACCCCTGACTCGGTCCCCAGCGACTACCCGGGACCGGCGGAGGCGCCGCAGGTCGGTGAAGCGGGCAAGAAGTTCCTCGAGGAGTTGAAGAAGGAAGGCATCACGCCGGCCGGAGACGGCATGATGGCGCTCAGCACCGCCGACTACATCTGCCAGGCCAAGGAGGCCGGCAAGTCGGACGAGGACGTCATGGTGTTCGTGACCGCGATGGTCGGTTCGGAAGCCTCCGCGGCCGGTTCCCAGATTTCGTCCGAGGAAGCCACCGCGCAGGCGCAGACCTACGTGGACACCGCCACCGCGGTGTACTGCCAGTAGGTAGACGCCGATGTCGTGGACCGGGCGCTCAGGGCGCAAGAAGAAGCGTGGCTCAGTGCTGCGGAAACTGCTGATCGCCGTGGCGGCTTTCCTGGTTCTGCTCCTGATCGCGATCTTCGCCTGGTACATCCTTGCCGGGCCCGGCTCCAAGATCACGCCCACGCCGCCCGGTCCCGAGCGTCCGTCCGCGCAACCGGCAAGTTGCCCTGATGTGCAGGTTGTTTCGGTGCCGGGTACGTGGGAGTCGTCGGCCACCGACGACCCCTACAACCCCACCGCCAACCCGGCCTCGCTGATGCTCAACATCACCCAGCCGTTGCAGGCGCAGTTCGATCCGTCGCGCGCCGACATCTACACCGTTCCGTATGTGGCTGAGTTCTCGAATCCGATCGCGATTCCTCCGGACGGTCAGGAGTCGTACAACAACAGCCGTTCTGCCGGTACGGCAGCTACCATCGACATTCTCACCGAGCGTCATGCCGAATGCCCGCTCACCAGCTACGTGCTGGTCGGGTTCTCGCAAGGTGCGGTCATCGCAGGTGACGTCGCCGCCTCGATCGGTGCCGGCAACGGCCCGGTCCCGGCCGACCTGGTTCTCGGGGTCGGTCTCATCGCAGACGGCCGACGCGATCCGGATGCTGCGAAGAACATCGGGCCCCCGGTTGCCGGGGTCGGCGCGGAACTGTCCCTCGACGGCCTGATGGTCCCGGGCATCACCATGACGGGTGCCCGCGAGGGAGGGTTCGGCGAACTCGCGGACCGTGCGGTGCAGATCTGTGCCCCCTCGGACGGCATCTGTGATGCTCCGCCGGATGCCTTCAAACCGGGAAACTGGGTGTCGAGCGCATTACGACTGCTCGAATACTTCAACAACCCGGTGCATGCCATGTACAACACCTTCGTGGTGGACGAGGCGGGTACGACGGCGACGCAATGGATCACGAACTGGGCGGCAGAGAAAATTCGTGCTGCTCCGACGCCTCCGCACGACTAGCGGTCACAAAACTCCGTCGAGAAGTTCCGATCCGAGGCCGAGTGGCCCCTACTCGCTGGTAGAGTGCGGCGCTCGAGCCTTGTAGAGTGCGATCCGGTAAGTCCGGCGCCACCACCACAGGAGAAGCTATCCACATGAGTTCCACCGAGGGCAGTTCGCTGCGCAAATTCCGATTCGCGGCCGGTGGAGAGGGCAACGCGGAGGAAGGTGGCGCGCGTCGGTTCGTGAAGCTGGCGCAGAAGGCCGAGGAACTCGGCTTCGACAGCTTCATGATCCCGGACCACCTCGGTAACCAGGTCAGCCCCATCGCCGCGCTCGGCGCGCTCGCGGTGGCGACAGACAAGATCCGGCTGGGTACCGCCGTTCTGGCCAACGGATTCCGCCACCCCGCAATCCTCGCCAAGGACGCGGCCACCATCGACGTCCTGTCCGGCGGTCGACTCGAGCTCGGCATCGGTGCAGGCTGGATGAAGGAGGAGTTCGACAAGGGCGGTATCGCCTACGAGCGTCCCGGCATCCGGATTGCCAAGCTCGAAGAGTCGCTCCAGATCCTCGATACGTTGCTGCGCGGTAAGGAATGCAACTTCGACGGCGAGTACTACCAGATCAAGGCGCTGAAGGGCAGCCCGCGGCCACGTCAGGGTCCGCGCCCACCCATCGCCGTCGGCGGCGGTGGGCCGAAGATGCTCGCCCTGGCCGCCAAGTACGCAGACATCATTTCCGTGGCAACCCCGACCAGCAAGGAAGGCAAGCTGCTGCTGTCGGGTGTCACCATCGAGAAGACGATGGAGCGGGTCGAGAAGATTCGCGAGGCCGCCGGAGACCGGTTCGACGACATCGAACTCAACTGGACCATCACCACGATCGTCATCACCGACGACCGTGAGCAGACCGCCGAGATGGCGCTCGGCGCCATCGAGCAGGGCTTTCCACCGAACATCGAGGCCGACGCCAAACTGTCCGTCGAGGACATCCTCAACTCGCCGTACCTGGCGATCGGCACATTCGAGGAGATCGCCGACCAGATTCGGATGGTCCGTGAGAAGACGTCCATGTCGTACGTCGGTGTGTTTCCGACGCAGATGGATGCCTTCGCGCCGATCATCTCGCAGTTGTCCGGCGAGTAGAGCTGTGACGCGAATCTGTAACATATTCGGGGTTTGACACCGATAGTCCGGTTCGGGACCTGTGTCTTGTCAGCACTCGTCCCGTAGTTGTTCGATGGACACCAGTTGTTCGATAGACACCAATTGATCTACAAGATCCGATTCAGCGAAGGAAGTCAGGGGCGCAGGGCGGCACATTGCCTGCTTGTGTGATCGCTTCGTCAGGAGAAGGAATGAACGCGAAGTTCGACGATTTCATCGACGAGAGGGGCCAGATTCGGCTCACACAGGGGCATACCCTGGTGGATTACGTCGAGCAACACACCCGTGAGAACGCGGACGAGTTGGCGTACCGCTACATCGATTACTCGCGTGAGCGAGACGGCGAAGTACACGAACTCACCTGGGAGCAGTTCGGTCACCGTTTGCGAGCGGTGGCGGCGCGTCTGGAGCAGGTCACCGAGCGCGGCGACCGTGTTGCGATCCTCGCCCCGCAGGGCCTCGATTACGTCATCTCGTTCTTCGCCGCGATCTTCGCAGGAACCATCTCCGTTCCGCTGTTCGACCCTGACGAACCCGGACACGGTGATCGCCTGCACGCGGTGCTCGGCGACTGCAAACCTGCGGCCATCCTTACCGCGACGTCGTCGGCGGCCGGGGTGCGCAAGTTCTTCCGCGCGTTGCCCGCCGCCGAACGCCCCCGAGTGATCGCGGTCGATGCCATCCCGGACAGCGTCGGGCAGACGTGGGAGCGCCCCGACACCGACCTCGACGACATCGCCTACCTGCAGTACACGTCGGGCTCCACCCGCGTGCCCGCCGGTGTGGAGATCACCCACCGCGCCGTGGGCACCAACGTTCTGCAGATGGTCGACTCCATCGAACTCAACGAGAACTCCCGTGGCGTCACCTGGCTGCCACTGTTCCACGACATGGGGCTGCTCACCGTGATCCTGCCCGCCATGGGCGGCAAGTACATCACCATCATGAGCCCGCGGGCCTTCGTCCAGCGCCCCTACCGCTGGATCAAGGAACTGGCCGCCGTCACCGACGGTGCGGGGACCTTCGCCGCTGCCCCCAACTTCGCGTTCGAGCACGCCGCGACCCGTGGCCTCCCGAAGGACGGGGAGTCCCTCGACCTGAGCAACGTGATCGGCCTCATCAACGGCAGCGAGCCCGTCACCACCTCGTCCATGCGTAAGTTCAACGAGGCGTTCTCCCCGTACGGTCTGCCCAAGACGGCGATCAAGCCGTGTTACGGCATGGCCGAGGCCACCCTCTTCGTCTCTGCCACCAAGCACTCGGACGAGGCCAAGGTCATCTATGTCGACCGCAGCGAACTAGGCGCCGGCCGGATGGTGAAAGTCGACAAGGACGCGGAGGGCGCCATCCCACAGGTTGCCTGCGGGTACGTCGCACGGAGCCAGTGGGCCGCCATCGTCGACCAGGAAACCAGCACCGAATGTGCGGACAACCAGGTCGGCGAGATCTGGTTGCACGGCGACAACATCGGTATCGGGTACTGGGGTCGTAAAGACGAGACCGATCAGACCTTCCACAACAAGCTGGTGTCACGACTGTCCGACGGCAGCCACGCCGAGGGTGTGACCGAGGACGCGAACTGGATGCGCACGGGCGACTACGGCGTGTACGTGGACGGCGAGCTGTACATCACCGGTCGTGTGAAGGACCTGGTGATCGTCGACGGCCGCAATCACTACCCGCAGGACATCGAGGCGACAGCTCAGGAGGCCAGCAACGCGCTGCGTCCCGGCTTCGTCGCCGCCTTCTCGGTGCCGGCCAATCAGCTTCCGCCGGTCGTCTTCGAGAACACCCACTCCGGGCTGACGTTCGACGGTGACGATGCGTCCGAGCAGTTGGTCGTCGTCGCCGAGCGGGCGCCCGGTGCCGGCAAGGCCGACCCGCAGCCCATCGCCGACACGGTGCGTGCCGCGATTTCGCTTCGTCACGGTGTGACCGCACGCGATGTGTTGTTGGTTCCGGCCGGGTCCATCGCACGCACGTCGAGTGGCAAGATCGCGCACCGAGCGTGCCAGGCGAGCTACGTCGAGGGGACGTTGCGCGGTGGTCACATGCAGACCGCGTTCCCCGACGCCGTGTCCGAATAAGTCCTCCCTCCACGACGGGTAGCTTGGTGTACTGATGGCTGAAAATGTTGACGAGCGGACCACGACCGATGCGGCGACGGGAGACATGACCGTCGCGCAACTGCGTGATTGGTTGCGCAATTGGATTGCAGACGCGACCGGCCAACCGGCCTCCGCGATCACGGACGACCGCCCGATGGAGGAGTTCGGCCTGTCCTCGCGTGATGCCGTAGCGCTCAGCGGGGAGATCGAGGAGCTGGTGGGCGTCACGCTCACCGCCACGGTCGCCTACCAGCATCCGACCATCGCTTCCCTTGCCGTCCGCATCATCGAGGGCGAGCCGGAACTACCCGACAGTGCTGGCGACGAGGCGTACTACACCTCAGGTGCCACGTCCGACTCGCACGACGTCGCCATCGTCGGTATGGCGTCGCGGTTCCCGGGCTCCGGTGTGACGCCCGAACAGATGTGGGAGCAGCTGATCGAGGGCCGCGACGGCATCTCCGATCTCCCCGAAGACCGGTGGGAAGAGTTCACCTCGGACCCGGCCATCAAGGCAGCCGTCGAGAAGGCCAACACCAAGGGCGGCTACCTGGGTGACGTGAAGACCTTCGACGCCGAGTTCTTCGCCATGTCGCCGCTCGAGGTCACCAACGTCGACCCGCAGCAGCGGCTTGCGATGGAACTGACGTGGGAAGCCCTAGAGCATGCCCGGATTCCGGCGAGTGATCTCAAGGGCGGGCAGGTCGGCGTTTTCATCGGTTCGTCGGCGAACGACTACCAATTGCTGGCCGTCAGCGACCCGGTCTCCGCGCACCCGTATGCGTTGACCGGAACGTCCACGGCCGTGGTCCCCAACCGCGTGTCGTACTTCTACGACTTCCGTGGCCCCTCGGTGGCGGTGGACACGGCGTGCTCGTCCTCCCTCGTCGCCGTGCATCAGGCGGTACGGTCGCTGCGGTCCGGTGAGTCCGATGTCGCGCTGGCCGGTGGCACCAACATGCTCCTGGCCCCGCCCGCGACGCTGGGATTCAACGAGGGCGGCGTCCTCGCGGAAGACGGCAAGATCAAGGCATTCTCCTCCGACGCCAACGGCATCGCACGCGCCGAAGGCGGCGGACTCGTCGTGCTCAAGCGGCTCGAGGACGCCGAGCGAGACGGCGATTCCATTCTCGCCGTCGTCGCCGGTAGCGCCGTCAACCAGGACGGACGCTCCAACGGACTGCTGGCCCCGAACCCCGACGCGCAGGCCGACTGCCTCCGGCACGCCTACCGCGATGCGGGCATCGTTCCGTCCGGCGTCGACTACATCGAGGCGCACGGCACCGGCACCATCCTCGGTGACCCGATCGAGGCCGATGCGCTCGGACGGGTGGTCGGCCGCGGCCGTGACGACGACAAGCCGGCACTGCTCGGTAGCGCGAAGACCAACTTCGGGCACCTCGAGGCCGCTGCCGGCGCGGCAGGTCTCATCAAGGTCGTCCTCGCGATGCGCGAGAACAAGCTGCCTGCCTCCCTGAACTACGCGGGCCCCAACCCGTACATCGCCTTCGACAAGGCGCACCTCGAGGTCATCCCCGAGGCGACCGACTGGCCGCGCTACACCGGTAGGGCCGTTGCCGGTGTGTCCGGTTTCGGTTTCGGCGGCACCAACGCGCACGTCGTGGTGCGCGAGTACACCGGACCGGTCGTCGAGGAAGACGCACCCCAGGCGCAGCCCGCCGTAGACGCACAGGCTGTTGCTTCCGAAGAATCCACCGTGCTGCTTGCCGTGTCGGGGGCATTGCCGTCCCGCCGGCGCCGGGCCGCATCGGATCTCGCCGACTGGCTCGAGACCGAGGAGGGCAGCACGACACCGCTCGCCGACGTCGCCCGCACCCTGGCTCGTCGCAACCACGGGCGTTCGCGTGGTGTCGTGTTGGCCAGGACCCGTGCCGAGGCCATCACCGGCCTTCGGGCTGTCGCGGCCGGTAAGCCCGGCCAGGGGGTGTTCACCGCCGATTCGCCCTCTTCCAAGGGTGCGGTGTGGGTGCTGTCGGGCTTCGGCTCACAGCACCGCAAAATGGCCAAGCAGCTCTACCTCGAGAACGCGGTGTTCGCGAAGGCGATCGACGAGGTCGATGAGCTCATCGAGGACGAGGCCGGCTACTCCATGCGGGAGAAGTTCCTCGACGACGCGGTCGACTACGACGTCGAGACCTCGCAGGTCGGCATCTTCACCATCCAGATCGGTCTGGCCGCGCTGCTGCGTCACCACGGCGCCGAGGCAGAGGCTGTTGTCGGGCACTCGATGGGTGAGGCTGCGGCCGCCTACATTTCGGGCGGACTGTCCCTCGAGGACGCCGTGCGCGTCATTTGTTCGCGTTCGCGTCTGATGGGTGAGGGCGAGTCGACGCTGCAAGGCGACGACATCCGTCTCATGGCGCTGCTCGAGTACAGCTCCGACGAGATCGAGGCGCTGCTTCCGAAGTATCCGAAGCTCGAGGTGTGCGTGTACGCCGCCCCGACGCACACCGTCATCGGCGGTCCGCAGCCGGACATCGAGGCCATCGTCGCCCACGCGGAGGGCGAGGAGAAGATGGCGCGCATCCTGCAGACGAAGGGTGCCAGCCACACCTCGCAGGTCGACCCGATTCTCGGCGAGTTCGCCGCAGAACTCGCAGGCATCGAGCCCACCAAGCTGAAGCGCGGTGTGTACTCGTCGGTGGATCAGGAAACGTTCTACCGGGCCGGTCACGACGCTATCCACAACGAGGCGTACTGGGTGAAGGGCATGCGGCACAGCGTGTACTTCACGCAGGCGGTGCGTCTGGCGGTCGGTAGCGGGCACACGACGTTCGTCGAGCTGGCTCCGAACCCGGTTGCGCTGATGTCGGTGGCCGCCACCGCCTTCGACGCCGGTTCGCACGACGTACAGCTCATTCAGACCCTCAAGCGCAAGGAAGACGAGCCGCTTGGGGTGCTC
Source organism: Rhodococcus quanlei (assembly GCF_055231015.1). Classification (NCBI taxonomy): domain Bacteria; kingdom Bacillati; phylum Actinomycetota; class Actinomycetes; order Mycobacteriales; family Nocardiaceae; genus Rhodococcus; species Rhodococcus quanlei. The sequence goes on from NZ_JBUYWD010000005.1 coordinate 222,231, forward strand.
GCCGCACTGGCGCAGCTGTATGTGCACGGCCACGCCGTGGATCTCACGACGCTGCTGCCTGCCGGCGATTATGCAGACGTCCCGCGCACGGCGTGGATTCGCAAGCGGTACTGGCTCGACAACCGGATCAATTCGAGCGGCAACACCCGCGCCCCCGGTTCGCACGTGTCGCTGCCGGACGGTCGCCACGTGTGGGAGGTGCAGGCGAGCAGCGTCACCGAGCTTCCTGCGCTGGTTACCGCTGCTGCGTCGCAGGTACTCGCCGACGTCACACTGACAGCATCGATCCCGCACGCGGCGGTTCCTCCTGCCGGCACCCTCACCACCACACTCACCCCGCATCCCGGCGGCGCATCCATCCAGGTGCACGCCAAGGACGGCGCAGTGTTCACGTTGGTGTTCGACGCCGTCGTCACCTCCGGGGATGCCTTGCCCGAACCTGTCGTCGCCCCCGTCGAGACGAGCACCGGTCCTGTGGAAACCCTGCCCGAGGTCGTCGAAGACATCGGGGACAGGTGGGACCCGAACGGTTCGCAGAGCATGGACGATCGCCTGGCGTTCATCGTCGCCGAATCGATGGGGTATGCGCCGGAAGACCTTCCGGCCGAAATCCCGCTGATCGAACTCGGACTCGACTCGCTGATGGCGGTGCGCATCAAGAACCGGGTCGAGTACGAGTTCGGCATCCCGCAGCTTCAGTTGCAGGCGGTGCGGGACGCCAACCTCCTCGAGGTCGGCAAGTACCTGCGCTACGCGATCGAGAACCGCGAGGAAGTGCAGGCACTGGCGGACAAGCAGAAGGCCGAGAAGGAAGCCGAAGAAGCGGCCGAGGCCGGCACTGTGGCTGAGGAACCCACGGGCCGGCCTGCGCCCGAACCCGAAGCTGCGCCGCTCCCCGAGGTCGGCGAGGACGATGTTCCCCCGCGTGACGCCGCCGAGCGTCTGACGTTCGCGACGTGGGCGGTGGTCACCGGTGAGTCCGCGAAGGGCATCTTCAACACGTTGCCGATCCTCAAGGACGAGGTGGCCGAGAAGATGTCGGCGCGCCTGACAGAGCGTTCGGGTGGTGAGGTCACATTCGACGACGTCCTGGACTCCACCACCATCGAGGAGCTCGCGAATGTGGTTCGCGGTTTCCTCGAAGACGGCGCCAAGATCGACGGACTCGTTCGCACTCTCGCCCCGCGTCCTGACGGCTCCACCGTCACACCGGTGTTCGTGTTCCACCCGGCCGGCGGCTCCACCGTCGCGTACGAGCCGCTGCTGCGCCGACTGCCCAAGGGCACGCCGATGTTCGGTTTCGAGCGCACCGAAGGGCCGATCGAGACACGTGCTGCCGAGTATCTGCCGTTGATCCGTGAGATCCAAGGCGACGGACCGTACGTGTTGTACGGCTGGTCGCTCGGCGGCGTGCTCGCGTACGCGGTCGGCAAGATGCTCCGTGATTCCGGTGCAGACGTTCGCGTGGTGGGCTTGATCGACACCGTGATGGCCGGTGAGGACATGGACGAGACGCCGGAGGAGAACAAGAAGCGCTGGCAGCGGTACGCCGCATTCGCGAAGAAGACGTACAACGTCGACTACCCGCTGCCGTACGACAAGCTGGCCGCCGCGAAGACCGACGAAGAGCAGATCAAGATCCTCACCGATCTGCTCAAGCTCAGTGGCACGAAGATTCCCGGCGGAATCATCGAGCACCAGCGCACGTCGTACCTCGACAACCGGGCTCTCTTGACGGCAACGGCCGAGAACTACGACGGTGACGTGGTGCTCTACCTGGCCGACAAGTACCACGACGACGCCATTGCGCTGGAGCCTGCGTTCAAGACCCGTAAGCCCGACGGTGGCTGGGGCGAGGTGGCGAAGAACCTGGAGATCATCCATATCGGGGGCGATCACATCCAGATCGTCGACGAGCCGTACATTGCGAAGGTAGGTGCAGATCTCACACAGAAGCTCGCACAGATCGACGGCGCGGGGACAGGAGCGGGCAAGTGACTATTTCGACGACGGCGGGCAAGCTCGCCGAACTTCGTGAGAAGCTCGCTGACGCCGAAGCGCCGGGATCCGCGCGGGCGATCGCCAAGCGTGAAGCCAATGGCATGCCGACACCGCGTCAGCGCATCGACATGTTGTTCGACCCGGGGACGTTCATCGAAACGGGCCGCCTCGCGAAGATGCAGGGCGATGTCAACAATCCGTACGGTGACGGCGTCGTCACCGGTCACGGCAGGGTCGAGGGTCGGCCGGTGGCCGTGTTCGCACACGATCAGACGGTGTTCGGCGGCGCGGCCGGTGAGATGTTCGGCCGCAAGGTTGCGGCGATCATGGAGTATGCCGCGAAAACCGGCTGCCCCTGTGTGGGTATCAACGAGTCCGCGGGTGCCCGCGTGCAGGACGCGGTGACATCGCTCGCCTGGTACGCAGAGCTCGGACGTCGTCAATTGCCGTTGTCCGGGATGTGCCCGCAGGTCTCGATGGTCTTGGGTAAGAACGCCGGTGGTGCGGTGTATGCGCCCATCAACACCGATGTCGTCGTCGCCACCGAGGATTCGTACATGTTCGTCACCGGGCCGGACGTGATCAAGTCGGTCACCGGTGAGGACGTCGGTCTCGACGAACTGGGCGGCGCCCGGAATCAGGCCCTGTACGGAAACATTCACCACGTCGCCCCGGACGAGAAGGCCGCGTTCGAGTGGGTGCGCGAGTACCTGGGTTTCCTTCCGTCGTCGTGCCAGGAATCGGCACCGATCGTCAATCCGGGGCTCGAGCCGGAGTTCACGGACAGCGACCTGTCGCTCGACTCGTTCATGCCCAATGCCGACAACGCCGGTTACGACATGCACGACGTGCTGCTGCGAATCTTCGACGACGGGACGTTCCACGAGATCGGTGGACAGGTGGCGCCGAACATCATCACCGGGTTCTCGCGGGTGGACGGCCGTTCGGTCGGCGTCGTGGCCAACCAGCCGATGTTTCTGTCGGGTGCACTCGATGCCGCCAGCTCCGACAAGGCGGCACATTTCGTGCGTATGTGCGACGCGTACAGCATTCCGTTGGTGTTCGTGGTCGACACTCCGGGATTCATGCCCGGTCTCGAGCAGGAGAAGGTCGGCGTCATCAAGCGCGGTGGCCGGTTCCTGTTCTCGTTCGTCGAAGCGACCGTGCCGAAGGTGACCATCGTGATTCGGAAGGCTTACGGCGGTGGTTACGCCGTGATGGGGTCCAAGCAACTCGGCGCTGATATCAACCTGGCGTGGCCCACCGCCCGTATCGCTGTGATGGGCGCAGAGGGTGCGGTGAACATCATGGGCCGTCGACAGATCGAGGCCGCAGGCGACAATGCGGATGCGGTTCGGCGTCAGCTCGTCAACTTCTACAACGAGAACATCGCGACCCCGTACATCGCGGCCGAACGTGGATACATCGACGGTGTCATCGAACCCTCCGCGACGCGTCTCGAGATCCGGAAGGCGTTGAAACTCCTGCGAGACAAGAAGGTCGAGTCGAACCCCCGCAAGCACACTCTCATCCCTTTCTAACCCCTTCCCGGGGGAAGTGACACCCGGTAAGCTCACGCGGAACAGGGTGTAAGTATGCCGGGGGGGTGGGGG